>NZ_DEZM01000175.1:400-29992 GCF_002364825.1 Acinetobacter sp. UBA3132
CGGTACCAATACCACCCAGATTAAAACTACCGAATTGCAGGGCAAAGTCACCCGTACCTAAAATAATGGTCACAGCCGCAACCATCAGATTTTTGTTTTGTGAGAAGTCGACTTTATTTTCAATCCAGATTTTTGCACCGGCAATGGTGATCAAACCAAAGACTACAATCGAAGCACCAGTCAGAATCGCAGTTGGAATGGTATGAATGATTGCACCAAACTTCGGTGATAAACCCAGGAACACAGCAAACACACCGGCTACGGCAAAGATAATGGTGGAGTAGACACGAGTCACAGCCATCACACCGATGTTTTCACCATACGTGGTCATCCCCGGAGCACCGACACCACCTGCTAACGTAGTCGCAACACCATCCGCAACAAAGGCTTTACCAATATGCGGATCCAGGTTTTCTCCAGTCATTGCGCCGACTGCTTTAATATGCCCGAGGTTTTCAGCGACCAGAATCAAGGCAATCGGTGCAATAATCAGCATGGCATTCAATTCAAAAGTCGGCGCATGGAAGGTCGGTAAACCAAACCAGGCAGCCTGCTGAATTGGCAGGAAATTAATTGCAGTGCCATAACCCATGACATTGCTAAGTACGAAATAGATCAGATACGCTAACAATAGACCGACTAATAATAATAGACGTTGCAGTAAGCCACGAGTGAATACGGCAATTGAACCCATACACAATACTGTGACCAAAGACATCCACATATTAAAAGTATTGCCCATCACGCTTTTTACAGTCACAGGAGCCAGGTTCAAGCCAATAATCATGACCACCGCACCAGTGACGACTGGTGGCATCAGTTTTTCAATCCAGCGGGTCCCTGTTGCCATGACCAGAAAACCCATCAAGGCATAGAAGATACCACAGGCAATAATCCCGCCTGCTGCAACGCCAATATTCGGATTGAGGCCAGCACCACCGGCATAACCGGTTGCCGCAATCACCACACCAATGAAGGCAAAGCTTGAACCTAAATAACTTGGAACTCGACCACCTGTCATTATAAAGAACAGAATGGTACAGATCCCTGACATTAAGATTGCCAGGTTTGGATCAAAGCCCATTAAAAACGGTGCCAGTACAGTGGCACCAAACATTGCAAAAGCGTGTTGTACACCCAGAATTACAGTTTGTGCGGGTGGTAAATACTCTGCGGTACCTACTGGTCGTGCATCGATACTGCCCTCATAAGGGCGCCATTTGGGAAACCAACTGGACATAAAATGAGCACTCAAAAGATAAATTGAGCACATCATACTCTTGTTCTTTCGAAGATTTAATTACCAAAACAAAATTTTTGTTCAAATTAATTCTATGACTTTATTTGAGATTTTACCGTGTGGTAAAAGTAAAGTGGTTTAAAAATAAAGTGAAATCAGTAGATTAATTCATCAGCTACTTCTTGGGATGATCTATAAATAAATCTAATGTGATATATAAAAGAAAGCTTTTTTGGCTATTGACTGATCAATAAAAAAGCACATCATGGAAATGTGCTTCTTCATGATTAAAAATTACTTAGCCCGTATTACGTAAACCAGCGGCAATTCCGGCAATACTTACCATTAAGGCATGATCTACCGGAGTGTGTTCAGCATTTTGCTCTGCCAGATACAGACGACGGCGTTTCATCAGTTCGGCCTGTAACAAGTGCAGCGGCAGTAAATAGGGCTTACGCACACGCATTGATTGATCCAGCACATCGTTACTGGTCAGCAGTTTTGATTCACCTTTTAAGGTCAGCAGCGTTTGTACCGCATCTTTCAGGCGTTGACGCAGTTCCTCACCCAATACTTTCAGGTCGGGATCATGAGTCAAGTGTGACTCATAATACAATGCCACATCACCATCTGCTTTGGACAGGACCATTTCCAGCATATCAATCAGGGTCTGGAAATATGGCCACTGCGCTAGCATTTCATCGAGTGTGGCACGTTGACCCTGATCCAGTACCTCATTTAATGCAGCACCCGTACCGAGCCAGGCAGGTAGCATCAAACGGATCTGGGTCCAGGCAAAGACCCATGGAATTGCACGTAAAGATTCAATCCCGCCACTGACTTTACGTTTCGCTGGACGTGAACCTAAGGGCAGCATTTGCAGTTCCAGTTCTGGGGTGACGGTACGCAGGTATTTTACAAAGTGGGGATTTTCACGGACTGTCTGGCGATAGACCTGTACCGATAAATCGGTCATCTGATGCATCAGGTCACGCCATTCTGTTTTCGGCACAGGGGGCGGCAATAGCGTTGCTTCCAGTGTTGCCGCAGTATAGATCTCCAGGTTTTGTAGCGCGATGCCTTCCAGACCGAACTTGAAGCGGATCATCTCACCCTGTTCAGTGACACGAATCGCACCTGAGATCGAGCCGGGTGGTTGTGAGAACAGGGCCTGTTGTGTTGGAGCACCCCCTCGGCTGATTGAACCGCCACGGCCGTGGAACAGCGTCAGCTGGATACCATGCTGTTTTGCAACAGCCGTTAGTTCCTCTTGGGCACGGTATTGCGCCCAGTTGGCAGACATAAAACCGGCATCCTTGGCTGAATCTGAATAGCCAATCATGACTTCATGCTTGCCCTGAATATGCTGTTTATACCAGTGCATATTGAACAGGGTCGACATGGTGCTGGCTGCGCCGTCGAGATCTTTCAACGTTTCAAAGAGAGGCACTACACGTAAAGCCTGCTTGATGCCTGCTTCTTTTTGCAATAATAAAACCGCCAGTACATCACTTGGATATTCCGCCATCGAAATGATATAGGCACCGAGTGATTCACTTGGCTGTTCTGCCAGCGTACGCATGGTCGCGAAGACTTCCTGCACATCCGGATGCTCAATCAGGCTGCCGGCCGGTTCATTGAGGTATTTTGGTAATAACGGACGCTTGCTTTGCAGTTCCTGTAATAAGAAATTTTGACGTGCCTGTTCAGTCCAGGTTTCAAAATTACCTAAACCAAGATACTCCGTAATCGCAGAGATCGCCTGACGGTGACGGCCAGATTCCTGACGGATATCCAGTTTCAGCAATTCAATGCCGAAACTGTTCACACGGTAAATAAAGTCCAGCAGTTTGCCATTGGCAATTTCTGGCAGATTGCACGCTAGCAGCGAGCGATAGCACAGCAATAAAGGCTGTAATAACTCATCTTTGGTTTTAATTACCTGGCTGTCATCGGCATCATTGCCATGCAGTTTTTCTGCCAGCCAGTGACGTGTTGCTTTCAGGCGTTCACGGGTGTCACGGAGATATTCACGATAAGGTTCCGGATGTGAGCTGCCCAGCGCCTGTTGCAGTTCTTCACTGCATTGCTGGATCGACAGTTCCCAGCGCAGATCTTCAATATCACGTAAATACAGATCAGCAGCTTTCCAGCGTGACAGCCACAGTACTTCCTGAGTAATGTGATGAGTTACATTCGGGTTACCGTCACGGTCACCCCCCATCCAGGAGGCAAAACGTACTGGCGCCACACTGAGCGGTAATGACTGACCGCACTGTTCCTGTACCATGCCATCCAGTTCTCGGATGAATTTTGGTACTGCATTCCATAAGGTCTGTTCAATGGTAGTAAAGCCCCATTTGGCTTCATCGACTGGTGTCGGACGATGCTGACGGATTTCATCAGTCTGCCAGGCAGACGTGATTAGCTGTTTCAGTTCGGCCAAAACGGCTTGGCGTTCACGAGGGGTAAGTTTCTGCTGGTCGCATTTGGACAGACAGTCATTGATACCATCATATTTTTGAATCAGGGTACGGCGGCTGACTTCAGTTGGATGCGCAGTCAGTACCAGTTCAATTTTCAGTTCGCAGATCTGCTGATATAGGCTTTCAGCGGAAATTTCCTGCTGTTTAAATTTTTCAAATAGGGGAACCAGGGGATTTGGCGATTCGGCAGTTTCATCAAATTCGCTTTGACGGCGACGACGGACCACGTGATATTGCTCGGCAATATTGGCAAAGTTCAGGAAGTGGGTAAAGGCGCGGGTAAGCGGAAGGATTTCATCATCTTCCAGACTGAGAAATAGCTGTTCGAGTTGTTTTTCTGCTTCTAGCTGGCCGTCGCGAGCACCTTTGGAAAGCGCCCGAATCTGTTCCACCTGATTAAACAAATCCTGCCCCGCATGTAGCTTTAAGGTTTCACCGAGCAGATTGCCCAGTAAACGTACGTCTTCGCGTAGTGGTGCATCAATTTGTTGAGCCATTTTTATATTCCCTCTGTTGCATTTCCTGACTATACCGCGCCTGGAAAGCATTCCAAGCCCGTTACAGACAAAAGTCGGACACGACCTGCCTATAAAATAGCAAGGTGAATGCCAATTTGTATGAATCTAATTACAAATTGGCATTTTAGGCGGCATAGCGCAATAAGAAAATATGAATAGCGTCCTGAATAATTATTTGCTGTTGTTCTAAGGCAGGTACGGGAAACACACCCAGCAGAACTTTCTGATGCCGGTTACCAAATAGCAGTGAGAGCATCAGTTCAGTTTGACGCAATGGATCATCTTGCTGAATAAAATGATAGCTCTGGGCCAGATGAAAGAACTCTTGCCAGAGCTGGCTCAATCGCAGATGTGAGGCATTAAAAAATTGTTGGGTTAAAGGGCTTTGCTCAGAAGCCAGTTCCATCAGCAGTAAATCCAGTTTAATCGCTTCCGGCAGATTGACCATATTCATCGACAATATACAGGCCTCATGCAACGCATCACGAAAATTGCTCTCGGCATGCAGCAGTGTCGTTGGACTGGCTGGAATCAGATGCTCGCAGGTATCTTCAATCGCGCAGGTAAACAGTGTGGCTTTGTCCTGAAAATGGTTATATACCGTCAGCTTGGTCACGCCCGCAGTCTGCGCAATCTGGTTCATACTGGAACCATGATAGCCATGCTGCAAAAACAGGTGTTTGGCCGCATCCAGAATCCGCCGGCGCTTTTCGATATCTTTAGGACGTCCTACGGGAATTTGCACATTTTTTTCCAAAAAAATAAAAATGGTCATTGTTTTATGGGGGTAATTCTAATTAGTGTACCGCATGGTATATTAATTAAAAAATAACCAGTTCACTATAGCGCAGTCTATCGACCAGAAAAATCATTATTTGATAAGAGCAGACAACATGAGCACGATTCAGTACGTCCTGACCGGCATGATTATAGCTTGCAGTGTGACATTAGGGGGATGCAGCAAAAACAATGCGGCAACAGAACAGGAAGTTCCCTTTGTCATGGTGACTCAGCCGAATACCTCCTATTTAGAACAGAAAAGCTATGCCGGGGATGTACAGGCACGTCAGCAAACGCCACTGGCGTTTCGGGTCGCTGGTCAGATCACCCAGCGTTATGTCGATGTCGGGGATCAGGTTCGGGTAGGGCAAGTACTGGCAAGCTTAGATGTCAAGGATGCGGAACTGCAGTTAAACGCAGCGCGTGCCCAACTGGAAAGTGCCCAGTCTGCAGCCAAAATTGCGGAAGATGAACTGAACCGTTTTAAACAGTTACTACCGACCAATGCGGTCAGCCGCTCGCAATATGATGCAGTCGAGAATCAATATAAGGCCGCTCTATCTAATCTGAAACAGGCCCAGTCCAATTATGATGTCAGCCGTAACCAGACGGGGTATAACCGCTTAATTGCCAATAAAAATGGCGTGGTTACTGCACGTCATATTGAAGTCGGTCAGGTCGTGGCAGCAGGGCAGGCAGCCTTTGAAATTGCGCTCTCCGGAGATCGTGAAGTGGTGATTGGGGTACCGGAACAGGCGGTGAGCGAAATTAAAGTGGGTCAGCCCGCTTGGGTTACCCTCTGGTCGAAAAAAGATGAAAAATTCAGTGCTTATGTGCGTGAGATTTCTCCGGCTGCAGATCAGTCCCGGACTTTTACGGTTCGGGTAGCATTACGTGAAGGCCAGAAGTCAATTCAGCTCGGACAAAGTGCCCGTGTATTCTTTATCAAAACTCAGGACAATGCTCTGAGCGTACCCTTATCCAGTGTCTCTGCGACGGATGGTCAGGCTTATGTGATGGTCGTTAAGCCGGACTCTACCGTGCGTAAGATCCCGGTACAGATTGGGGCTTATGGCCGTGATTCTGTGCCTGTGCTGAGTGGCCTCAAAGCAGATGATTATGTAGTGATTGGAGGCATTCACCTGCTCCGGGATCAGCAAAAGATCCGTCCGATTGACCGTCAGAACCGTAGTGTAACTATACGGGCTGGAGGTTAAACATGAATTTTAACCTTTCCGAATGGGCCCTGAAAAATAAGGGTTTGGTGCTGTATTTCATGATTCTGCTGGGTCTGGTCGGCATCATGTCCTATTCCAAACTGTCACAGAGTGAAGATCCGCCTTTTACCTTTAAGGTGATGGTGGTACAGACCTACTGGCCGGGGGCCAGTGCACAGGAAGTTTCCTTGCAGGTCACGGACCGGATTGAAAAGGAACTGATGACCACGGGACAATATGACCGCATCATGGCTTATTCCCGTCCAGGTGAATCGCTGGTGACCTTTGTGGCCAAGGATTCGCTGCGATCCAGAGAAGTTCCTGATGTCTGGTATAACGTCCGTAAGAAAATTAATGATATCCGGCATGAACTGCCACAAGGCGTGCAAGGTCCGTTCTTTAACGATGAATTTGGCGATACCTTCGGCAATATCTATGTGTTGAAAGGCAAAGATTTTGACTATGCCACACTAAAAGAATATGCCGACCGTCTGCAACTACAATTGCAGCGTGTCAAAGATGTTGCCAAAGTTGAGCTGATTGGCCTGCAAGATCAGAAAATCTGGATTGAGATTTCTAATACCAAAGCTGCACAGCTGGGGATTCCAGTCACTGCCATTCAGCAATCGCTACAACAGCAAAATGCCATGAGCAATGCCGGTTTCTTTGAAACCGACACAGACCGGATTCAGGTTCGGGTCAGCGGTGCATTGCAGACTGTAGAAGAGCTACAGCAGATGCCACTCTATGTGAATGGTAAAACCATCCAGCTCGGCGATGTCGCAGAGGTCTATCGCGGCTTTACCGATCCCGCCCAGCCACGCATGCGTTTTATGGGGGAAAACGGCATTGGTATTGCGGTATCGATGCGTAAGGGTGGGGACATCATTGCCTTGGGTAAACATCTGGAACAGGAATTTGCCCGCCTGCAGAAATCCCTGCCTCTGGGGATGGACCTGCAAAAAGTATCGGATCAACCGGTGGCGGTAAAGCGCAGTATCAACGAGTTTATGAAGGTGCTGGCGGAAGCGGTGATTATCGTGCTTCTGGTCAGCTTCTTCTCCCTCGGTTTCCGTCCTGGGCTGGTGGTGGCTTTTTCAATTCCTTTGGTACTGGCGATGACCTTTGCCGGGATGCAGCTATTTGATGTCGGTCTGCACAAGATTTCCTTAGGTGCCTTGATTCTGGCACTTGGCCTGCTGGTTGATGATGCCATTATTGCCATTGAGATGATGGCGATCAAAATGGAACAGGGCTATAGCCGGCTGGAAGCTGCCGGGCATGCCTGGCGTACCACGGCATTTCCGATGTTGACCGGAACCCTGATTACGGCAGCTGGCTTCCTGCCAATTGCGACTGCTGCATCTAGTACCGGGGAATATACCCGTTCCATCTTTCAGGTGGTGACCCTTGCCTTGCTGGTGTCATGGATCGCTGCGGTGCTGTTTGTTCCTTATCTGGGGGATAAACTCCTGCCGGATTTTAATAGAGATCTGATCCAGAAAGCCCCTTGGTATCAGCGTTTATGGGCACGTCTGCGCAAGCAGCCTGAACCACAGCCGATTGTGCATCCAGGGGAGCATCATGATCCTTATCAAACCCGGTTCTATCAGGGTTTTAGACGCTGGGTAAATACCTGTGTCACTTATCGCAAGACCGTGATTGCGTTGACTGTAGGAATTTTTGTCCTGTCGATCATCATGTTTAAATTCGTACCGCAACAGTTCTTTCCACCATCGAATCGAGCAGAAATTCTGGTCGATCTGAAACTGGAAGAGGGGGCTTCACTGAAAGCCACCGAAGCTGCCGTGAAAAAAGTCGAAGCTTTCCTGTCCAAACAGGAGGGGATTGATAATTATGTCGTTTACGTCGGCACCGGCTCACCGCGTTTTTACTTACCACTTGATCAGCAATTGCCTCAAACCAGCTTTGCCCAATTTGTGGTGCTGGCCTCTTCCCTGGAAGATCGCAATGAAATCCGTGAATCTTTAAGCAAGCAGATTCGTCTGCTGTTACCTGAAGTACGTACCCGTGTATCTTTGCTGGAAAATGGTCCACCGGTCGGTTATCCACTCCAGTTCCGGGTTTCTGGTGAAGATCTAGGATTAGTTCGTACCTGGGCACAAAAAGTCGCTGCCAAGGTAGCCGAAAACCAGAATACCACCAATGTACATCTAGACTGGGGCGAGCCAAGCAAAGTAATCAAATTAGACATTGATCAGGACCGTGCTCGCCAGATGGGGGTGAGCAGTAGTGATCTGGCCAATTTCCTGAACAGCTCCATTGCAGGCGCGGGACTGGATCAGTTCCGGGAAAAACGTGAGCTGATTGAAATCCGTCTGCGTGGTGAGCAGGCTGAACGTGTCGATGTGGCATCTTTAAGCAGCCTGGCGGTACCCACTGCACATGGTAACTCTGTGCCCTTGGCGCAGATTGCCAGTATTGAATACAGCTTTGAAGAGGGACTAATCTGGCATCGTAACCGTTTGCCGACGATTACCGTACGTGCGGATATCCGCAGCAATTTACAACCAGCCACCGTGGTCAATCAGCTTGCTCCTGTCTTGGAGAGCATTAAAGCTCAATTACCAAGTGGCTACTTGATTGAGGTAGGCGGAACCGTAGAGGAATCAGCACGTGGTCAGACATCTGTGAATGCCGGTATGCCATTGTTCCTGGCAGTAGTTCTGACCCTGCTGATGATCCAGCTGAGAAGTATATCACGGACCTTTATTGTGTTCCTGACCGCGCCACTGGGTATCATTGGCGTGGTACTCTTTCTGTTATTGTTCAATAAACCGTTTGGTTTCGTCGCCATGCTGGGTACGATTGCACTCTCAGGCATGATCATGCGTAATTCCCTGATTCTGATTGATCAGATTGAACAGGATATTCAGGCAGGGGAATCACAGTGGGATGCCATCATCAATGCCACGGTACGCCGTTGCCGTCCAATTGTATTGACTGCCCTGGCTGCTGTACTGGCCATGATTCCACTTTCACGTAGCATTTTCTTCGGTCCAATGGCAGTTGCCATCATGGGCGGACTGATTGTGGCAACACTGTTAACCCTGTTTTTCCTGCCGGCCTTGTATGCGCAATGGTTTAAGGTAAAGAAAACTTCGCAATCGGTCTAAAACTGTCTTAAAATCAGGTGCGAAATATTAAATTTTTTAATATAGTAGTGCCTGATAATTTTACAATTTTAAAAAATGCGAAGTTGCCGTTTTTCCAGTGTTGCAGAAACGGACAACGAGGTTGAAAGAGACATGAATCAAAAAAGTTTAACTCAAATGCGGCGCTCTGTAGCCATTGCATATGTGTTCATGTTTTTAGCCTCTTTTACCGTGATTTTTGGAATTTTTTCTTATTGGTTAGCACGCAAAGTCGCTCAGGTCGACTATGCAGAAGTCTGGCTACAGGCACAAGCGCTGTGGATCATGCGTAATGTGGTGATCTATACCATGCTGGCTGTTTTTGCAGCCCTCTGGTTTATTCCACTCTTTTTCCATGCCTGGGACAGTATGTTATGGGTGAAAGCCTGCACGGTCGCTGGCGTCGTATTCAGCTTTATTGCGTTTATTTTCATGATTAATGCCTGGTTCAAGGGCGTGTCCAAATTCTATCAAAGCAAAGCTGTCTTCTAGGCTTTCGATTTTTTTTCAGATTCCCCCTTGTAAAAACTGGTTTGACCCCCAATTTCAGACCACAGTTAAGTATTAAATAAAATTCCGTGAGGAGCATCGCCAGACATGGCTAAACGTGATTATTATGAGGTTTTGGGTGTTGCTAAAACCGCTAGTGATGATGAGATTAAAAAAGCCTACCGTAAGTTGGCGATGAAATATCATCCAGACCGCAACCCTGACAATCCAGAAGCTGAAGAGAAATTTAAAGAAGCTTCAGAAGCTTATGAAGTGCTGTCTGATAGCGAGAAACGCAGCATGTACGACCGCATGGGCCATCAAGCCTTTGAAGGTGGTATGGGCGGCGGCGGCTTCGGCGGTGGTTTTAGCGCAGAAGATATTTTCAGCCAGTTCGGTGACATCTTTGGTGGGGCATTTGGTGGCAGTCGTCAGCAACAACGTGCGCGCCGTGGTTCTGACTTACGTTATGTCATGGAACTGAGCCTGGAAGAAGCAGTCAAAGGCGTCAAGAAAACTATTACCTTCACTGCGCCTGCACCATGTGATGCCTGTGATGGTAAAGGTTCCAAAAATCCGAATGATGTGGAAACTTGTCCGACCTGTCATGGTGCGGGCCAGGTACGTATGCAGCAGGGCTTCTTCTCTGTACAGCAAACCTGTAGCACCTGTCGTGGTCAAGGCAAGATCATCAAGAATCCATGTAATAAATGTCATGGTTCGGGCGTATCTGATCGTCAGCAAACCCTGGAAGTTACCATTCCAGCCGGTGTGGACAATGGCGACCGCGTACGTTTAACCGGTAAAGGTGAAGCGATCCGTGATGGTCAATCAGGCGATCTGTACGTAGAAGTGGTGGTGCGTGAGCACGAGATCTTCCAGCGTGATGGTGCTGACCTGTATATGGATGTGCCTGTTTCAATTGCTGATGCTGCATTGGGTAAAGAGATTGAAATCCCAACCCTGGATGGCCGTGTCAGCCTGAAAATCCCGGAAGGTACGCAAACCGGTAAATTATTCCGTTTACGTGGTAAGGGTGTAAAACCTGTTCGTACCAGCATGACTGGTGACCTGTTATGCCGGATTGTGGTTGAAACACCGGTAAACCTGACTGCACGTCAGCGTGAATTGTTGAAAGAGCTGCAAGCATCAATGGATGGGGAAGGTAGCCAATCTTCACCGAAGAAAAAATCATTCTTCGATCGTCTGTTTGACTAATTGAATGAGAATAGAAAAGGACGCTCAGGCGTCCTTTTTTATATCTCAGCTTTACAGTTCACCGCTTCTTAAAAAGAAAAAATTGGTATCTTCCTCAGGTTTCTGTATAAGTTCACTACTCAGTAAAGCTTCTGTCTTACTTTATATTCCTGTGGCTTGAACTTATTCTGTTATTTCAACAAAGCTAACATAAATGATACTGATCTCATCTTTTGCAATTTGCTGAAGTAGCTAAACTGATTATAAGAATAAAGAAGTTGATCACGCATAATTTTTTTAAAATTTAAGGTAACCGAGATGATAAAAGTAAATATTGGTATTTCAGCCGAAGACAGAGCGGAAATTGTAGAAGGTCTATCCAGACTACTTGCCGATAGCTACACCTTATATTTAATGACCCATAACTTTCACTGGAATGTCACCGGCCCGCAATTTAATACTTTACATAACATGTTCATGCAGCAGTATACCGAACAGTGGAATGCTTTAGACATTATTGCAGAACGGATCCGT
The DNA here is from genome assembly GCF_002364825.1 of Acinetobacter sp. UBA3132. Taxonomy (NCBI): domain Bacteria; kingdom Pseudomonadati; phylum Pseudomonadota; class Gammaproteobacteria; order Moraxellales; family Moraxellaceae; genus Acinetobacter; species Acinetobacter sp. UBA3132. The sequence continues at coordinate 12,017 of NZ_DEZM01000175.1, forward strand.
TCTTTGGGCTTTCCGACACCAGGAACCTATCAACAGTTTGCAAAACTGACTTCTATTGAAGAAATTGAAGGTGTACCTAAAGCGGAGGAAATGATTCGCTTACTGGTCAATGCCCATGAGACGGTTGCCCGTACCCCAAGAAGCATGTTTGATATTGTAGACAAGGCAAATGACCAGCCAACTGCAGATATCCTGACTCAACGTCTGAATGTGCACGAGAAAACAGCCTGGATGTTAAGAAGCCTGTTAGAAGAGTAAATCTTTCAGATATACAAAGCTGAATTTTTATTTTCCTATTTTCAAGGTATTGCTCTCATACAACTGGCCCATGGTGATCCTATGGGCTTTTTATATTTTTTAATCCTGAGCTCATCGTGTATTCAGGAAAAATAGCTTGCCCAATATTTTATAGAAAGCCGACTCTTTAGAATTTAATTAAACACTTCCCCTGCATATCAAAAACGCTCATGACCTTCTTTAATTCTTTTCATTGATTTTTATGCGATCAATCTTAGTGTTAGGAGCGAGTTTTGCTATAGTAAGAACAATTTCGAATCAATATCAGGACTATGTTATGTCAGCGACACCACGCATTGGAATTTTAGGGGCAGGCGGCCGTATGGGACGCATCCTTATTCAGGCAGTGAAAGAAGCCGGCTATCAATTGGGCGCAGCAGTTGAACGCCCAGAAAGTACCTTAATTGGTACAGATGCAGGTGAAATGGCAGGTATTGGTGCAGTTGACGTAAAAGTTGTTGGTAGCCTTGAAGAAGTGGTGAAAGACTGTGATGTTGTCATTGACTTCACTGCACCTGCAGCCACTGTACATCACCTTAAAGTGTGCCGTGAAAATGGCGTGGCCATCGTGATTGGTACCACGGGTCTCAACGACGAACAAAAAGCTTACCTCGATGAATCTGCAACTGAAACCCCTGTAGTTTACGCTGCCAACTATTCAGTGGGTGTAAACGTGTCAATTAAACTACTAGAGCTCGCATCTAAAGTTTTTGGTGATACCGTTGATATTGAAGTGATTGAAGCGCACCATCGTCATAAAGTGGATGCACCATCAGGCACAGCACTGATGTGGGGTGAAGCAATTGCAGATGCACTTGGCCGTGATCTGAAAAAAGATGCAGTCTATCACCGTGAAGGCCATACAGGTCCACGTGAGCGTCAAAGTATCGGCTTCCAAACGATTCGTGGTGGTGATATTGTGGGTGAGCATACAGCGATGTTTATTGCCGATGGCGAACGCGTTGAGATTACCCATAAAGCCACTAACCGCATGAACTTCGCTTCAGGTGCAGTACGTGCCGCAGCTTGGGTAGTTGGTCGCGAGGCGCGTAAATATGACATGAAAGATGTACTTGGTTTTAACGATATTCAAGTTTAAATTTTCGTCAAAATCATTTATAAGTATAAGAATAACTAAAACTAAAATAAGACGACAATGGAATGAAAAAAGTCATACTCATGATCTGTGCTGTGGCATTTGCCGCCGCAGCACAGCCTAAATCTGTACCAAATGCCAAACTCAGTATTAATAAAAATAATATCAAGGTCTGGACCTATCAAGACAAGAACAATCCGGTTTTTCTGTATAAAGCTGAAACGACCTATGATGTACCGATCGAACAGGCAGTGCACCTGATTATTGATGTCGATAATGCAGTGAAATGGGTGCCTTATATGGGCAATGTGAAGCTACTCTCCCGGGATGACAAAAAGGGCGATTTCACCTTGTATATGGTGCTGGATTTTCCATTTCCGCTGAAAGACCGGGACTTAGTGGTACAAGGGAAAATGATCCGTGAAGCCAATGGCCAGATCACGATTAAGAACAAAGCCATTCAAAAGGGCTATCCACTGAATCCGGATTATGTACGCTTGACCCATTATGAAGGTGATTGGACTTTTAACCGTTTAGGCGAGAAAAAGGTCAAGGTCTCTACTTATGGTTATGCCAATCCTGAAGGCTCTATCCCGCTGACTTTTGTAAATATGTTTGTACAGCAGCAGCCTTATCAGATGTTGCAAAAAATGAAGCTGGAACTGAATAAATCCTCGACAGTTCCGGTATTGCCAGAAGCACTGCGTTAGTCAGTCATAAAAAAAGCCCGCTTGATGCGGACTTTTTATGGCAAGGGCTTTTAGCTACAGGATGCAACATCCACAGTTTGTGGTGCAGCGATCTTCATTTGCAGTAAAACCAGTAACAATGCCAATGCACTCAGACCAGCGCCAGCAAAGGAAACTGCACTGTAGCTCAAACCAAGATTCAGCACAGCAGCCCCGGCAATCGCACCAACAGCATTGCCCAGATTAAAGGCACCAATATTGACTGAAGAGGCGAGTCCCGGTGCTTCATGTGCGACAGACATGACCCGCATTTGCAGTGGCGGTACTACAGCAAATGCTGCAGCGCCCCAGATAATTAAAGCCAGTGCTGCACCAATGGCAGTCGTAGCCAAAATCGGGAAGAGCAACATCATCAGCATCAAGAGTAACAGGAAGCCAATCAGGGTTTTATCCAGTGACAGGTCTGCAAATTTGCCACCCAGATGATTACCAATGGAAAAGCCTACTCCAATCAGAACCAGCATCAGGGTAATCAAGGTCGGTGAAGCTTGAGTAAAACTTTGCAAGCTTGGTGCAATATAGGTGTAGAGCGCAAACATGGCACCGGCACTCATGACGGTCGTCAGCAAGGCAAGGACGACAGGCAATCGGGTCAGGACTTTAAGTTCTCTACGGACATCCGGTTTTTGACTGCTTTGGCCTTCGGGTAGTGCTTTCCAGAGAGAGAACATGGTGAGCAGACCAAGTAGAGAAATTCCACAAAAAGCCATGCGCCAGCCGATATGTTGACCAACCCAGGTCGCCAAGGGCACACCACCGATATTGGCAATGGTCAGCCCCATAAACATCATCGCAACGGCACTGGCCTGTTTATCTTTGGGAACTACACTGGCGGCCACGACTGAGCCTATGCCAAAGAAAGCCCCATGATTTAAGCTGGTAATCAGTCGTGCACCCATCAGCCCGAGATAGTTCGGAGCAAGCATCGCCAGTAAATTGCCAATCGTAAAGATCGCCATAAGCAAGATCAGCGATTTACGTTTGGAATAGCGACTGAGCCATAAGGTCATTAGCGGTGCACCTATCATCACACCGAGCGCATAAGCGCTGATGAGCATACCGGCACGCGGAATCGAGATGTCCAGATCCCGGGCAATTTCCGGTAAAAAGCCCATGGGAGAAAATTCAGTGGTACCAATGGCAAAGGCACCTACAGCCAAAGCCAATAAGGGAAAGTTAATTTTCATTCGTGTGCTTAATCCCAGATTGGTGCTAACTGTTCTGGATCAACTTCACGACCATTACGTTCCACCGTATTGATCAGTGCCATTTCTTCTTGAGTCAGCTGGATATCCTGTGCAGCCAGATTAGCCAGTAGATGTTCACGCTTGGTAGAAGAGGGAATCACAGCAAAGCCTTTTTGTAAGGCCCAGGCCAGGGCAATTTGTGCAGTTGAAGCCTGATGATGTTGTGCAGCAATCTCTTGCAGGACTGGATCATTCAAGACTTTGCCATAAGCCAAGGTCATATAAGACGTTACATCAATATTCTGTGATTGCAAAAAATCGACCAGTTTTTGGTTTTGCAGATAAGGACTCAATTCAATCTGGTTGGTCGCAATATGTTCCAGCCCAATACTGTCAATTGCTTGCTGGGTTAACTCGATATTAAAGTTGGAAATACCGATATGTTCAGTCAGTCCTTGCTGTTTGGCTTCCAGCAGACTTTGCATCAGTTCAGGAATGTGAGTGCCGAGTTTCGGCGCTGGCCAGTGGACTAGGGTTAGGTTGACTGTGTCGGTGTGTAACTTTTGCAAGCTTTCTTTGAGGCTTGGAATCAGTTTGTCTGGCGCGTAGTTATCTGTCCAGATTTTCGTAGTGATAAACAGCTCATTGCGGTTGACTTGGCTTTCAGCAATTGCCTGACCAACTTCAGCTTCATTGGCATAGATCTGTGCAGTATCTACAGCACGATAGCCAACTTCTAATGCGGTTTTTACTGAGTCAATCACGGCCTGTCCAGAGAGACGAAAGGTGCCTACACCCATTTGTGGAACAATTTTCATAAATTCAATCTTGCTTATTTTTGATGTGAAGTATTTTGCGATTTTTATTGTTGCTAAAAAATAGTCTAATTTGCAAAATATTATTGACTAGAAATCAAAAAAAGGATGCAGGATGAAATCGACCATTGAGGAACTACAAGCCTTTGTCACTATCGTAGACAATGGTTCGATTATCAGAGCGGCAGAGCGGTTGGGGCAGACAACTTCAGGCATCAGTCGGGCATTGCAGCGTCTGGAAAATAAGTTGAATGTCACTTTATTGGAACGCACGACACGTAAACTGAAATTGACCCAGGAAGGGCAATTATTTCTAGAAAAATCACGCAAGATTCTGAATGACCTGGCAGAAGCTGAAGATGCCTTGCTGAAATCAGATATCGATACTGCAGGCTTGATCCGGGTTGATTCAGCCACACCTTTTGTCCTGCATGTGATTGTGCCACTGATCCAGGAATTTATGCAGCAATATCCCAATATTGAGATTGAGCTGAATAATCATGATCAGGTGATTGATCTTCTGGAGCATAAAACCGATGTGGCCATCCGTTTTGGTGAGTTACAGGATTCCAGTCTGCATGCCCGATTGTTATGTCGCAGCCGCCTTTATATTGTTGCAAGTCCTGATTATGTACAACAGAAGGGTGTTCCTCGATCTGTTGAAGACTTATCTCAACATACACTATTGGGCTTTAGCCATCCAACCCATCTAAATACCTGGCCGATTCAGCTAAATGATAGACATATTACGGTCGAACCCAAGATCAAAGCGTCTAATGGGGAAACTATTCGTCAATTAGCTTTACATGGAGTGGGGATCACCTGCCTATCGCGCTTTCTGGTGCAGGAAGATTTGCAGGCAGGACGTTTACAGGCGCTGTTTGAAGATCAGATTGAATTGCAGTATCAGAATATTCATGCAGTCTATTATCGACAGGAACATTTACCGAAACGGGTACATTTATTTATCGAGTTTCTAGCCACTAAATTGGCGAAATATCTCTAAAAGTTTATTGATACAATAAAAATCTGCCCGACTCTTGCAGTGGGGCAGATGAGTGTATTCAAATCAACAATTTAAAAATCTGCTTTCAACACGATCCGGTAACGGGCTTTGCCTGAGTGAAGACGTTCAATCGCTGTATTGATATCTGACATTGGAAATAATTCAATTTGTGGCGCAATATTTTTACGCGCAGCAAATTTCAGTAACTGACGTAAAGCTGCTGGAGAACCTGTCGGTGAACCAGTCACGGATTTGGCACCGCCAATTAATGAGCCAGCCGAAATCTGCATCGGCTCTAAAGGTAAGCCCAGCATATGCACGGTACCATTCGGTGCCAGTGTCGCCAGATAAGCCTGCCAGTCCAACGTGACATTCACGGTACTGAGCAGCAGATCGAATTTACCACGCAGTTTTTTAATCGCTGCCGGATCACGGCTGTTCACCACATGATCCGCACCCATCGCTTTCAGCTCATCGGTTTTATCCAGGTTGGAGGTAAAAGCAGTAACCTCACAGCCCCAAGCTTTGAGCAATTTAATGGCGATATGCCCTAAACCACCAATGCCAATCACACCGACATGGTGAATGGCCTGAATTTGATGTTTCAGAATCGGATCAAATACGGTAATACCACCACAGAGCAGGGGACCGGCACTGGTCGGATCCAGATCTTCTGGTAAAGGAATTGCCCATTGCCAGCCAGCCCGGACTTTATCGGCAAAACCGCCGGCATGACTAACAATTGTGGCCACCTGACCCCCAGTACACATGACCTGTTGACCTGAAATACACGGGTCACAATACTGACAACTTTCTGCTGTCCAGCCAATACCGACACGCTGACCGACCTTTAAACCTTTGGCTTCCGCACCCAGTTGTGTGATTGTGCCAATAATTTCATGGCCGGCTACAACAGGATAGACTGAAGATCCCCAGTCGTTATTGAGCACTGAAATATCGGAATGGCACAGACCACAATATTCAACTTTGACTTCGACCTGATGTGGCTGAAGTTCACCTGCATCAAATTGATAAGGCTCTAGTACTGCACCTGCAGACATCGCGGCATAGGCTTGAATGGTATTATTAGACATGGGCTCAGCTCTTATTTGAATGAGAGGATCTTGTTTTTAAAGTGACAGTGATTTTCATGGTCATCGACCATGCCCACTGCCTGCATAAAGGCATAACAAATCGTTGGACCAACAAATCTGAAACCAGCTTTTTTCAAGGCTTTGGACATGTGCTGACTTTCAGCAGTCTGTGCCGGAGCCTGCCGATAATTTGCCACATCATTATTTAAACGTGGCTGCCGGGCAAAAGACCATAACCATTCGACTACATCATGATCTTGAGATTTCAGCTGTTGCCAGGCCCGGGCATTATCCCGAATGGCTGTCAGTTTACCGATATGCCGGATCAGACTAGCATCTTGCAGTTTTGCTGTGAGTTGCTCATCTGTAAAGGCAGCAATGGTTGCAATAGAATATTGAAAGAAATGTTCACGGTATGCTTCACGCTTTTTCAGGACCGTGATCCAGGCCAATCCTGCTTGCTGTCCTTCCAGACACAGCATTTCAAACAGACGCTGTTCAACCAGAACAACCTGACCCCATTCCTGGTCGTGATATTGAATATAAAGAGGATTATCGGAGCACCAGCCACAGCGTTGAATGGTCATGTAATGCTCCTTACATTTATAGTTTAAACATGGTCCATTGATCTTGCTGGTTATCCCAGTAAGATAACTCTGCCTGCTCCAGATCACTAAACTGGATCCAGGCGTCTTTGCCGCTCTTATCGGTATAACCGGTACTGATCAGAAGTGCATCTTCGGTGATTTCCATAATCCAGCCCTGATAAGTCTGGTCATTGAGCACGATTTTTTGTTGATTGCCTGACTCAGCAAATTCTACCAGACGGTTGATCAACGCTTCTGACATGTACATTTCCTAAAATTAACGTAAATATGGATAAGGATTTACTGCACCACGGCCTTTACCCTGCAGATAAAGCCCATAATGCAGGTGAGGCGCAGTATGCTGTGCATTACCGCTATTGCCAACATAGCCAATCACCTGACCTTTTTTGACATAGTCCCCGACACTCAAGCCGCGCTTATGCCCGTCGAGATGCGCATAATAATGCCAGGTTCCACCCGGGCCGAGTATCCAGATCACTTTACCACCCAAATTGTTATTGCGTAAGTCTGCAATCATGCCCTCCGTCGCACTCAGAACCTTGGTTCCACGTGGAGCCATAATGTCGATACCCTCATGCAGGCGGCCACTGCTGCGGGAAGCGCCCCAGGTATCCTTGAGCTGATGTCTCTTGATGTTATCTACCGGGATCGGCAGCCGGGAGGGCATTGATGTATTCCTCAGTTGCTGCACCAGAATCGGATTCAGTACTGCAGAACCCGACTGTTTAGGAGTAGAGCTACATGCTGCCAATAGCAGCATTAAAACAGAAATAATGGCAAAACGAATATTGTGCTGCAAAGCATCCTTCCTTGTGCGCCCGCATCAAGTTCAAAATTATTAAGTTAAAAATCTCGTATTTCTAAATATGTCACAGTTGAGTTGCAGAGATCAATTTTTTCATTGCTGTGGGGATGCCGGCCTGAACTGCCGCGGTTGGCTCCAGCCAGATACCGTTCAGTTCAATGGCTAAATGTTCTTGCAGATCAGCATCAATAGCAAATACCAGACCTTCCAGCTGCCAGGTAAAATGGGTAAAACTATGCGAAATTTCGACTTTTTGTATGAACTGTTTTAAGCCTAGACTTTGTTTTAATACATCCAGTTCATGTACTTCTTCAATAATCGGCAAGCACCACAGACCACCCCAAAGTCCAGTATTAGGACGTTGCTGCCACAGCCATTGATCACCACATTGTAAGATCAGTACCTGGGCAGATTTCACCGGTACTGGTTTTTTAGCTTTTTTAAAAGGCAGCTCGTTTTCTAAGCCTTGCTGATGTGCCTGGCAATGCTGTTGCATCGGACAATACAGACACAGCGGTTTCCTGGGGGTACAAACTGTGGCTCCCAGATCCATAATTGCCTGGGTATAGTCATGATTACGTTCGTTAGGACATAGCTCTTCAGCCAGTTGCCACATGGCACGTTCATGAATGGGCTTAGACAGATCATCTTCAATGGCAAAGAAACGTGACAAAACCCGTTTGACATTACCATCCATAATCACGCCATATTTACGTAGCCCTAAAGACATCAATGCACCAGCCGTCGAGCGGCCAATACCCGGCAGGGCAATCCATTCTTCCAGGGTTTCAGGAAAATGACCTTGCTTAGCTACAATTCCAGCTGCTTTATGCAGATTACGTGCCCGGGCATAATAGCCAAGACCAGCCCAGTAGGGGGCAACCTCATCCCAAGTCGCGGTTCCCAAGTCCTGAACCGTAGGAAAGCGTGCAATAAAACGGTCAAAGTACTGTAATACCGTTTTGACCTGAGTCTGCTGCAGCATAATTTCAGAGACCCAGACTTTGTAGGGATCATCTGCTACCTGCCACGGCAAGTCATGCCGGCCATGAACATCAAACCATTCTAAAAGCGCATCTGAAAATACAAACATGAATACTGGACAGGGCAGGGAAACAGAAAGGCATTATAGCGGATTCAGCTAAAGGAATCGGTGAAAAGTGTATCAAGGTAAACAGGCAGATCAGGCCATAAAAAAGTGAATGATCCGAAGTTCATTCACTCTGGTAAAACTTGAGCTAAAAACTGAATTTAGTCTTCAATTCCCCAACGGGCATCCAGTTTCAGCACTTTGCCTTCATAACGTGGAATAAGGTGAATATGCAGGTGTTCAGACTTTGTCTTGAATACCTCACCATCATTAAAACCTACATGGAAGCCAGATGGCTGATAACGTAAATTCAGTTCATTACGTGCCTGTTCCAGCAAAAACATCAAGCTTTTACGTTCCTTATCGGTAATTTCAAAAAAAGAAGCCACATGACGCAGTGGAACGATTACACTATGCCCTTGGGACAATGAATTCGATTCAGGCAACACCACACCAAAGTCATTTTTGGCAATGACATCATATTCGTCATAGTTGCAGTATGGACAGTTGTTCTCAGCCATTTCATTCTCCTTATTTCTTCTTGAATAATCATTTTTGCACTAATCCGCTCCCTCTCAGAGTGGAATAGCACAAATATTCTTTACGCCAGGCGACGTGCCAGCAGGGCATACATTGCCTCAAGGCTCTGTTTTTCTGCTTCAGCATTGTAACCAAGGTCTACACCATTGGCTTTGGCCCGTTCATCGGCAAGCGGGTTGCTAAAGCCATGTTTGGCATCTTTGAAGATGATCACGTCGTATTTCACATTGGCGGCCTGCATTTCCTTACGGAAACTTTCAACATCATCCAGTGAAACCATGCTGTCCTGTTCACCGTGCAAGACAAGAATTTCAGCCTGAACCTGACCTTCTTGAGCAGGTGCTTTGGGTGACAGATTGGCATGGAAAGTTACTACTGCCTGCAATGAGGCATTAGAACGCGCCAGATCGAGTACAACTTTACCGCCATAACAGAAACCGATTGCTGCCAGTTTATCTGCATCAACTTCATCTTGTGCAGCGAGGGTATTCAGGGCAGCCGTAGCACGGTTCACAATCGTATCGGGATCTTCAAAAGTCTGCATCATCCATTCATAGGCTTGATTCGATGCCGTGGTGACTTTTTTATCGCCATACATATCAATCGCCAGGGCAGCATAGCCGTGTTCAGCCAGTTCACGGGCACGCTGTTCGGTATAGTCATTACGCCCCCACCATTCAGGTGCCACAATCACGCCTGGAACAGGCGTATCAGATTCGGGCGCTGCAAAATAACCGATTAACTGGCTGCCATCCTGCGCCGTATATTGAATCTCACGTGTCTTTATTGCTGCCATGGAAGTTCCTCTATTGTTGTTCAGTATTTTGATGAAAGCATAAACATAGCAAAAGCCAAACAGATGTCACAGGATTACAGCAGATTAATTTGTTCTTTTTAGTCAAAAAAAGGAGATATGCCCAGATATCTCCTTTTTGATTATTTCATGACTTCAATCAGTTCAATATCGAAGATCAGGGTGCTATTCGGTTCAATCACATCACCTGAACCAATTTGCCCATAAGCAAGTTCTGCGGGTATAAAGAAACGGTATTTGGCACCAGGTTTCATCAGTTGCAGACCTTCGGTCCATCCCATAATCACCTGACTGGTCTTGAATACGACCGGCTGATTACGTGCAATTGAACTGTCAAATACAGTACCATCAATCAGACGACCTTCATAATGTACTTTGACATTACTGTTCGCATTTGGCGATTTTCCTTTGCCATCTTGCAGGATCTGATATTGAAGTCCTGATTTAGTCGTTTTAATCTCTGGTTTTTTGGCATTTTCAGCCAGGAATTCACGGCCAATTTTGGCATTTTCTTCAGCTGTTTTCTTGAGCTCAATTAACTCGCGAGCATCGGCCTGACGCTTGTATTGCATCAGAACCTTGGCCATTTCTTCTTCAGTCAAGCTGGCTTTTTGCCCTGACGCTGCGGCTTTCAGTCCAGCACTAAATGCATCCAGATTGATGCCTTTTAATGAATCGGCATTATTGCGACCCATAAGATAGCCAAAGCTGTAACCCACCTGTTCTGCTTCTGTACTTTTGGTGGTGATATCTTTGGCGTATAGGCTACCGGAACATAACAGCAGGGCAGCAAGACTAATTTGTATTTTCATTCTAGTTTCTCAAAAACAAGGGAGAGCATATTGCTCTCCCTAAACCGTATTATTTTACTTCGATGAGTTCAACATCAAAAATCAAGGTGCTGTTCGGCGGGATGGTACCTGGAACGCCTTGCTGACCATAACCGAGCTGAGATGGGATATAGAAGGTGGCTTTACCGCCTTCTTTCATCAGCTGTAGACCTTCAGTCCAGCCTGGAATGACCTGATTCAGTGGGAATTCGATTGGTTCACCACGTTCTACTGAACTGTCAAATACTGTACCGTCAACCAGCTTGCCAGTATAGTGAACTTTGACCATAGAATCTGCAGCAGGTGATTTTCCTATACCTTCTTTGGTTACCAGGTATTGCAGGCCTGAAGCGGTGGTCTTGACGCCAGGTTTTTTCCCATTTTCAGTCAGGAAAGAATCACTTGAAGCCTGGGCCTTTTTAGCATCATCAAGCTGCTTTTGCTGCATATCCTTCTGGAACTGCTCATAAGCTGCCTGTAGCTCTTCTTCATTATAGGCTGCCTCATTACGGGCATGGCCATCACGAACACCAGTAATGAAGCTATTGATATCCAGCTCTGGTGGAGTTTGATGTGCGACTTCATAACCGAGAGCATAGCTGATCTTAGAAACTGCAGATGCATCTTTAGATGCCTTAGAAGTTTGATTTACCGGATGTTGAGTTGCATAGTAAACAGGAACGAGCGCAGCACCGCCTAGAAGAACAGCGACAGCAATCGGTAAGGCCTTACTCATGTATTATTCCAATATGATGTTATCGTTAATGTTCGTTCCATCTTAGCAGAAATTTTTAAGAAATCTTGCAGAATGGGTGGTTTTTTAGCAAGCAAACATCGCCGTTTGGTAGAGTTTTATAAAATAAAAAACCAGCTATTGCTGGTTTTTTATTTTAGCTTTTAATCATTGTTCGAGAATGTCTAGCAACAATGATTGTCACAACTAAAAGTATCTTTTGCAAAGAACTTAGTAGGAAAATAAGCCTTTTTCTAAAGGAAATTCAATTCCAATCGATGCACCGCCATCATTACCATATAGGTCTGAATTACTGATCCAGCCATTTAATTTTAGTGGAATATCGGGACGTAGATAATGGGTCCAGCTCACATCAACAGCTTTTAAATTATCTTGCGCTGGAAAAGCTAAATTAGTAGTTCGGGTGGATTCATTCAACTTGGCAAACAGTACTCGTGCATTAACACGATTCAGGCGATCGAAACGAATATCACCACCCACAGAAATCATTTGCCCATCACCACCCATCGCATGCGCTAATGGATAACCATGCTGGTAAAAACCATCGGTATATACACTGTGATTATAAGAAATACCTTGGGCCTTGCCATTGGTGCGGGTGTCTGCCCATTCGGTATATAGCTGAAAAGGCATATTATTATAGCTAGAGGAATAATCGACTCCAGCCAAATACATTTTTTTGGCCGGTAAGCCGCCGGCTTCATCTTCACCAACATATTGTGCATACATTCCCATTGGGACTTGTAGCAATGGTTGTAGATTTAAGCGTGCATCAAAACCCGCAATTTGATTTGATGGATCAGGTTCACCTGTGCCGCCATTGTCTTTATTCCCGACAAAAGCATCCCAAAGTGAGCTCAGGCTTTCAGGTCTTCCTTCTCCCCCCCATTGAATAGCTCGCGAAGCACCCAGCTCCAGATAAGGTAAAGGTTGCGCGGTGACACGTAAACCAATCAACTTAGCATCAGGTACAGCATCGTAGTTATCTAGTTGTCCGGCAAAGGCTTGATATTGCCAAGGTCCGATCCAGGATAGCCATTTATTTGCAAAAGCATGCTGTTCGGCACGCTGCATGGTCACACCATACACAGGACGGCTGGCATCACCCCGAATTAAGCTGCCATCATGGCCAGGTCCCCAGTAGGTCGGGATTTGCCCAGCAATTAGCCATTGATTCCATAGTTTACCTGCGAGGTAAGACCCTTCAACATTCACATCTTGATCATGATCAATCTGGGGATCTTTTTCTGCATTCACGCGAAGTCTAGCATCCCAATTCTGATTACCTGTATTCAACTCTATACCTGCTTGATATTGAGCTTTTTGCTGGTCACCAAAGGCTTGAGGAATATTTTTTTGATCTGTCTCTGCAAACAAGGATGCTTTGAGTAACTGGTTATTGGTATTTAAGTGAGCCATGACAGAATCAATGACTTTTTGTTGATTACTATTGCTAACTTCTGCCTGAGAAAGGGCACGTTGAATTTCATCACCACTCATTGGCCAGGTCGAAGTGCTGATTTGAATCACACCTTGCTGATTTAACCAGTTTAAATCGGTACGCAGGTTTTGCTCATTTAAAACGATGCCTTGCGCAAAGGTTAGTGAGGAGCTTAATGCCAAGCTGGCGAGCAGTGTTTTCGATTTAAACATTCTTGTAAATTCTCAGGAGTTTTAAACTGTAACCACGATAGGTTTTTTAGTTGATTTTTTCAACAATGATCATTTGGGATAAATGTAATAGAGGGTGATTTCACACCCTGCTTAAGGCAGGATGTGAAATCAAAGCTTACAATGAATTAGTCATTGTCTTTATTTGCAGTATATACATAAGCATAATTATAACCATAGCTACTTGCCACCCCTTTTTGTACATCATTCAGAATCACACCATTCACTTTGACTTTCGCCTGCTCAAAACGGTTGATGGTCAATTCAAGCTCTTTCATCTGAGTTTTGGCATGACGTACCACCAGCAGGTTCACACCAGCAGACTGTGCAATGATCACACCATCTGTGACTGCCAGGGCAGGCGGCGTATCAATCAGAATATGATCAAACTGAGCAGATAACTCGCTCAAAAGTGCCTGGAACTTTTGTGAACCTAATAACTCTGCAGGATTAGATGGGTTTTTACCCCGTGAAATAAAGTACAGACCCTCATAGCTGTCGGCCTTGATGACTTGCTCCAAAGTATGAGTACCCAGCAGAAGCTCAGACAGTCCTGGGGCTGTATCCTGATTAAAATACTTGTGTAAATAGCCGCGGCGCATATCGCCATCCATCACCAAGACTTTTTTACCGCCCTGCGCCAGAATGGCACCCAGATTTGCTGTAATAAAAGATTTACCCACTTCTGGGGCCGGGCCAGAGATAGCAATAATATTATTTTTGGCTTCCGTCAGCGAAAAATGAATCGTAGTCCGGATACTGCGAATACTTTCCACCGCAATATCCTCGCTATCTTTAACTGCAAGAACAGGAATAGATTTTTTCTTTTTCAGCAGTTTTACACGGCTTTCTTGAACTGCTGAGCGCGGTACGGTGGCATAAACAGGAATATCCAGTTCATTCTCAATCTGTGCTGCATCTTTAATACCACTGCGCATCATATTGCGTAACAGTGCGATTAAGATGCCGAGGAAGCCACCGAGGAAAATTGACAGAATCAGAATCTGCAGTTTTTTTGGTGCAATCGGCTTAAGTGGTTCAACAGCGGTATCAACAATACGCACATTACCGATTTCACCGGCTTTGGCAATTCTTAACTGCTGATAAGAATTAAGCAGCGCTGTATACAGCTGCTGTTTGACTTCGACTTCGCGATATAGCTGTAAGTAACGACGTTGTAAATCTGGTAGCTGTTTTAAGGTTCCATTCAGCTCGGCAATTCTGCTATTGATCGCAGCCAGTTGGGCTTCCATCTGCTGCATGACCGGATGTTCGCTGGTGTACTTCGCTGAAGCCTCAGCAACTGACTGTTCCAGCTGGGCTTTTTGGGTTTCCAGCGCAATACTTTGAGTTAAATACAACTCGGATTCTTTGGTTACATCCACAGTATTAGACTGCTGACGGAACTGGTTAAATTCACGTTCTGCCACATCCAGCTGCTGACGCAGTTCAGGTAGCTGATCTTCCAGAAACTTAAGCGTTTGAGCCGTTTCGGCTGAACGACGTTCCACGTTCTGCTGACTGTATGCTTGCAGAATGGCATTCAGTACCTGGGTAATATGTGCTTTATCTTGGCCTTCATAATTTAAGCCTAAAATCCCGGTCATTTTGCCTTTTTCTGCGACAGAGTAATTTGCAAGTAAACGATTTGCAGCAGCAGGCAGAGACTGTTTACTGATGAGATAACGGTCCTGGAACTGGTCCTGACTAAAAATTGCCACTTTCCAGGTCCCATTCGCATGAGTCGCCTGATTATTGCGGTTTAACAGGCCAGAAAAAACCACTTGGCCTGTTCTTGGATCGGTCAGACTAAACTGTTGTTCTTTAAATTGTAGTTCTAAAGTCTTGTCATAATAGGCCTGTGGAATATCAAACTGGCGGATATCAAACGCTTGATCACCATCTCTGAATAAAACGGATTGAGGCGAATATTCAGTTCGGTAATCATGCGGATTCAGCAGGCGGTCAAACAGGGAGTTTTCTGTTCCTGCTACCTGTAGGTCCAGATTCAAACGATCAATTACGTCACCCAAGACCAGACGTGATTTCAGAATTTCAATTTCTGCTTGGGCCGGTTGCTTCTGTTCGATCATGTTCGACATATCGCCAAGCAAAGCAGCAGATGCTCCTTTGCTTTCTTCGACCTGAACCAGCGCATCCACACGATAGGTATCTGGTGTAACACGTAAATACAGTAAAGCCGTCACAATACTTAAAATGACGCAAAGGGCAATGAGTTTCCATTGAGCAATCAAGGAGAAAAAGAGTTCTTTTAAGTCAATGGTATCTTCAGCGTTGGTGGTTTGGCTCATAGTTTATTGTCATTCAATTATTTAAAGATGGGATATCCAGTCATTTACACACTGTTGAATCTGCTCAAAGGTGTGGTCAAAAAAGAGTTGATCCTGCTGATAGGGGTCAGCAATATTTTTTGATTGCCAGTGCCCCAGGCGAAAAGTTTTTCCTTTGGCAAAAGGCCAGTGCTGCTCTAAATGCTGTTGCTGATTCTTACTCATGACCAGCACCAGATCGGCCTGTTTAATCATGTCCCCAGTCAGTTTTTTGGCACGGTGAGCCTGCATGTCCAGTCCGATACTTTGCATACAGCGCTGGGCTTTCTCATCTGCCGGATAGCCGATCATGGCTGCAATACCGGCCGAATGGATCTGCCGTTCAGGTAGAGCCTGCTTGAGTAAATATTCAGCCATGGGACTGCGGCAGATATTGCCGACACAGACCACCAGAATATGCTTAAACTGCATTATTGCCCCAGCCGATCCAGATTATATAAGGCATTCGAGAAAGGAATCACCTGATTTACAACACGTTGCCAGCGTGCCAGACCTGAAGCATCGACATAGACAATATCATTACTGCGCATTTTAAACTGATTGGCCAGGCCAAAGTCGGCAATACTGGTGAGGTCCATCTGGTAAACTTCAGTATGGACAGCATTTGCCTGACTGCGCACAATATAAATCTTGCTGCGACTGGCAGAGAGTGGATTTAGCCCCAAACTTTCACCTAATACATCACTTAAACTCATGCCTTGGTCCCGTAATGGCAAGGACTGATTTTTGCCGGATTCACCCATGACATAAATTTTTTGATTTTCGCGATTGTTCACATATAAAGTGTCATTGGGCTGGATCAATAAATTATGCAGAGAAAGTCCAGCTTTTTCTAATTCTACGGTATTGAGCTGGTATGTACGTCCCTGACGGACCAAAGTCATAGAAGTATTGTCCCCCTGTTGTGCATTAACACCACCCGCCATACCCAAAGCGGTATATACACTCACAGGTTGATCACTTAAATAAAACTGTCCGCCTTTCATGACATTGCCCTGAACCGAATAGCGCTGGCCCTGATAGGACAAAACCCGGACAATGACATCCGGGGTTTTTAAATAGCGTGACAATTGGCTGCGCAATTCACGGTTGACCTGAGTCAGAGATTTACCTGAAGCCTTGTAACGGCCAATCATCGGAAACTGGATATAGCCCTGCGAGTCAATTTGATAACCGTTTGCCTGAGCAGACTGGTCACTGCTAATGCTACTGCTCGGTGGGGTAATTTCCGGATAGGCCCAAAGATAAATAGACAAGATATCACCCGGGCTCAGACTGTAGCTACGATGCGGGGTGCTAAACAAATGGGCATAATCTTGTTGAATGTTTTGTACAGCAGGTTGAACAGCCAGTATAGAGTCCTGGGTGAGCCTAATCACGTTGACTGAAGTACCAAGTTCGGTTTGATAAACACCTTCTACTGGTAGATCATAGGTTTGCAGACCAGAGGTAACGGCGCAACCGGTCAAAGTCAGACCGCAAGTCAGTAAAAAAGCCAGTTGAATTTGTCGCACATGAAATCCTGTTTTTAATATTTAATTCGATAAATTTGCGATATTCTACCTGAGAAGTCTGTACTTTCTATAACAAAATGTATCTGATTATAATTGAATAGTCAGCGAAAAGGGGCCAAGCTTAGCCTTATGACATTTTTAGGAAAAATATTTTGAAATAAAATGAGCAAAATATTTAACAGGGATTAGCTTTTTGGTACTAAATCATAACCTAAATTTCATATTTTTCTGCTAGTATTCCTGCCGAAAGATTTAAGCTTCGTAAGTACATTATATAAATAAGGCGTGGAAATGCTATTTATTACAGATTTAAAAATTGCAGTGATTGGTCTAGGTTATGTGGGCTTGCCACTTGCTGTTGAATTTGGGAAAAAGTACCTGTCGTTGGTTTTGATATCTACCAAAAACGAATTGATGAACTGGAAGGTAAGTCAATTGGTTTATATCTAAAAATTATTTTATAGCATCCCGTGGTTTGAATGTCCGTATGGAGGAGTATGTAGCCACTCAGTTAATTAAAGACATGGTGAAGCAACGTATTCAAGTTGTAAGTTCTACAATTTTAGTGATGAGTTTAAGTTTTAAAGGAAAAAAGTTCGGACATTTATAATACTAAAATTTTAGAAATGGCTTAGGTCTTAAGAGAATATAACCTAGACTTAGATATTTACGACTCTTGGGTAGATATAGAAAAAGCTAAACATGAATATACTTTAACACCTATTAATTATTTGCAAAAGTACCATTATGATGCT
>NZ_DEZM01000175.1:30153-36352 GCF_002364825.1 Acinetobacter sp. UBA3132
TACCATTATGATGCTGTGATTTGAGCTGTTGTAAATGATGAGTTTGAGAATATGTTGATAGACGATTTTGAAGCACGAATGAAAGAAAAATATATTTTATGTAATTTAAAATATATTTTAAATCAATCAGATGTATGTGGTTAGTATAACGATAGGAAATTATGAAAATTTTACTTACAGGCGGTGCCGGATTTATTGGTTCAGCAGTCATTCGCCATATTATTCAAAATACTAACAATCAAGTTCTGAATATAGATAAACTGACTTATGCAGGAAATTTAGAATCTTTAAAAGCTATTGATCAGCATCCGAACTATCAGTTCAAACAAATTGATATTTGTGATGAAGTTAATATTACTAAAGCAATTCATGAGTTTCAGCCAAATGTAATTATGCATCTTGCTGCTGAATCCCATGTGGATCGTTCTATTGATGGCCCAGCAGCATTTATTCAGACTAATATTGTGGGGACTTATACCCTATTAGAAGTAGCTCGAAAGTATTGGATGGGATTGGATACTGAAACTCAAGCCAAATTTCGGTTTCATCATATTTCAACTGACGAGGTTTATGGTGATTTAGAAGGCACTACGGATCTTTTTACTGAAACAACTTCATATGCCCCTAGTTCACCATATTCAGCATCTAAGGCGAGTTCAGACCACTTGGTGCGGGCGTGGCACAGGACCTATGGTTTGCCTGTAATCGTAACGAATTGTTCAAATAATTATGGTCCCTATCATTTTCCAGAAAAATTGATTCCTTTAGTGATCTTAAATGCTTTAGATGAGAAAGCACTTCCAATTTATGGTAAGGGTGATCAAATTCGTGATTGGTTGTATGTAGAAGATCATGCACGAGCATTATATAAAGTTGTCACTGAAGGGGTGGTTGGTGAGACCTACAATATTGGTGGGCACAATGAAAAACAAAACATTGAAGTAGTTAAAACCATTTGTGAACTTTTGGATGAATTAAAACCTCGATCAGATCAAAAATCCTATGCATCTTTAATTACCTTTGTGACCGATCGACCGGGTCATGATATGCGTTATGCCATTGATGCATCAAAAATAGGAAATGAATTAGGATGGAAGCCTGAAGAAACATTTGAAACAGGTATTCGTAAAACTGTTGAATGGTATTTAAGTAATTTAGATTGGTGCCGTCGTGTTCAGGATGGCAGTTACCAGCGTGAAAGATTGGGTGTAAAGTAATATGAATACAAAAGGTATTATTCTGGCAGGTGGTTCGGGAACGCGTTTATATCCGATAACAAAAGGTATATCAAAGCAATTATTACCTGTTTATGACAAACCAATGGTTTACTACCCTTTATCTGTCTTAATGTTAGCTGGAATTCGTGAAATTCTGATAATTAGTACTCCAGAAGATATTGACGGTTTTAAGCGCTTACTTGGGGATGGCTCTCAGTTTGGTATTGAGCTTGAATATGCAATTCAACCGACACCAGATGGTTTGGCTCAGGCTTTCATTATTGGTGAAACTTTTATTGGGCAGAGTAATGTATGTTTAGTTTTGGGCGATAATATTTTTTACGGTCAAGGTTTTACTCCAATGCTTCGTCAAGCGGTTGCTCGTCAGAAGGGTGCAACAGTTTTTGGGTATCAAGTTAAGGATCCTGAGCGTTTTGGCGTTGTGGAGTTTGATGAGCAAAAACGTGCTATCTCTTTAGAAGAGAAGCCATTACATCCTAAGTCAAATTTTGCCGTAACTGGTCTTTATTTCTATGATAACGATGTTATTAATATCGCAAAATCTGTGAAACCCTCTGAGCGCGGTGAGTTGGAAATTACGACTGTTAACCAAAAGTATTTAGAGCGAGGTGATTTGAATGTCGAATTGCTTGGACGCGGTTTTGCTTGGTTAGACACAGGTACACATGAGAGTTTACTTGAAGCAGCGCAGTTTGTAGAAACAATAGAGAAGCGACAGGGCTATAAAGTTGCCTGCTTGGAAGAAATTGCATTAAATAATGGCTGGTTAACTAAAGATTTAGTTTTAGCAATTGGTCAAAGTATGAGTAAAAATGATTACGGTCAATATTTAATTTCTTTAGCAGTTTAAGTGATGTCAAAAAATTTACATGTATGCACGTTGGATAAGTTCATCCCTCCATTTCTGAAATTTATTAGAGATGAGTTTGAGAAAGAGAAAAATGAATTTTATATGATAGGGGATGAAATAAAATATCCTTATCAAAGAGATACACATACCGTACAACATTGTGGATTTTTATATTATTTTTTACTCATAAGATCAATGTATTCAGCTGATAAAATAATTCTACATGGATTATTTAATTTTAAAGTTATATTGATACTCGCTCTCAATCCTAAGCTACTTAAGAAAAGTTATTGGGTAATCTGGGGCGGTGATTTATATACCTTCATGTTTCCTAAAAAAGGGCTGAAATATAGATTTAAGGAGAAAATCCGTAAATATGTAATTAAAAGAATCGCCTTTCTTTTGACTTATATAAAAGGTGATATTGACTTGGCTAGAAAATACTATTGTGCAGAAGGTGAATATCTAGAAACAATTGAATATTTAAGTAATGTAGTATCTTTGGGTTTTCAGGAAAAAGTAGAGAGTGAAAACTCTATAATTAATATAGTTGTGGGGAATTCTGCAGATCCCTCTAATGAACATTTTGATGCTCTGAAAAAATTGGTTAAATTTAAAGATTCCAATATTAGGATTTATGTTCCACTATCTTATGGAAATAAATTTTATGCGCAGGAAGTGATTGAATATGGAAAATCTTTATTTTCAGATAAATTTATCGGTATAGTTGATTTTATGGAGTACTCTGAATACTTAAGATTTTTGAAAAATATAGACATTGCTGTATTTAATCATAAGCGACAACAGGCTATGGGTAATACAATTAATTTATTGGCTATGGGTAAAAAGGTTTATTTGAGAGATAATACAACCCAAAAAGATTTTTTTAATAGCTTGTCGGTAAAAACTTTTGATATAGATAATATCGATTTAAGTTTAAACTTTAGTTTTAAGGAAAATTCTTTAATTATCAATCAATATTTTTCTAAAAATAATTTATTAATGCAGTGGAAAAAAATTTTAGAGGATTAATATGGCATATCTTTCTTATGAAAATCTAAAAAATATGGGTTTTAAATCTCTAGGAAAAAATGTAAAAATAAGTGATAAAGCAGCCATATATGATTGTGAGCAAATAGAAATAGGTGATAATTCAAGAATTGATGATTTTTGTATTATTTCTGGTTCAATAAAAATAGGAGCATATTGTCATATTACTCCTATGTGCTTATTAGCAGGTGGAACAGAGGGAATAATATTACAAGATTTTGTTACATTAGCTTATGGGGTAAAAGTTTTTAGTCAAAGTGATGATTACTCAGGTGAAACTATGACAAATTCATTAATTCCTTCTAAATATAAAAAGGAATTTAAGTCTGCTGTTTTACTAGAGCGTTTTTCTATTGTCGGAGCTAACTCAACAGTTATGCCAGGGGTAACCATAGCGGAAGGTTGCTCAATAGGTTCAATGTCTCTCCTGTTAAAAGATACGGAGGCTTGGGGTATATATGTTGGGATACCAGCTATTAAGTTGAAGGAAAGAAGTAAAGAAATGTTAAAATTAGTAGATTGTTTCTATAAAGAGATTGAAAAGTGATACCTTTTAATAAGCCACCTGTTTTAGGTACAGAAATTAACTATATTTCTGATGCTATCAAAAGTGAAAAATTATGTGGTGATGGCAAATATACTAAATTATGTCAACAATGGTTTGAAAAGACTACATCGTCTAAAAAAACATTATTAATGCCATCCTGTACACATGCATTAGAGCTCGCTGCAATTTTGCTTGATGTTAAGGCGGGTGATGAAGTGATTATGCCAAGCTATACTTTTGTAAGCACTGCAAATGCATTTGTACTTCGTGGAGCTAAAATAGTATTTGTAGATATTCGTCCTGATACTATGAATATAGATGAAAGTAAAATAGAAGCTGCTATTACAAATAAAACAAAGGTAATTGTACCAGTTCATTATGCAGGTGTTGCTTGTGAAATGGATGTGATTATGCATTTAGCAAATAAATATAATTTATTTGTGGTCGAGGATGCAGCTCAAGGAATGATGTCTACATACCATGGTAAGGCATTAGGCACCATTGGTCATCTGGGTACATATAGTTTTCACGAAACGAAAAATTATACAAGTGGTGGTGAAGGTGGCTTGCTTCTAATTAATGACAGTAATTTTATCGAGCGTGCTGAAATTGTTAGGGAAAAGGGAACAAATCGCAGTCAATTTTTCCGAGGAATGGTTGATAAATATTCGTGGACTGATATTGGTAGTAGCTACTTACCAAGCGAGTTACAAGCAGCCTATTTATACGCGCAATTAGAAGGCGCAAATGAGATAAATGATTCAAGGCTAAACACTTGGGATGAATATTACAAAGGTTTAAAACCTTTAGAAAGTAGAAACTTGTTGCAATTAGCAAAAATCCCTAATAATTGTAAACATAATGCCCATATGTTCTATATAAAGTTAAAAGACCTCCGTCAAAGAATGGATCTGATAGAGTATCTAAAAAAATTAGGAATTTCAGCTGTTTTTCATTATGTTCCTTTACACTCTTCTGAATTTGGTTCAAAGGTCTCTCGGTTTGATGGTGAGGATCAGTTTACTACGCTAGAGAGTGAAAGAATCATTAGATTGCCTATGTGGCATGGGATAAAACAAACAGATATTCAGAAAATTATTGATTCAATTTATAGATATTTTGAGTCATAATTTTAATGAATATTAAGAAAATTGGTGGTTTTGCGATAGGTCCTATTGGTGGGGCCTTTTTGGGCTTTATCACGCTGCCTTTAACAGCTTGGTTTTTTACCGTAGAAGATATTGGTCGTATAGCATTTTTACAAGTTATAATTGCTTTTTCAACAATGTTATTTGGATTAGGTTTAGATCAAGCTTATGTAAGGGAATATCATGAAAGAGAAAATAAGAAAAACTTATGGATGCAAGTAACATTACCTGGTCTTATTCTACTGCTGTTTTTTAGCTTTTTTCTCATAATTAATCCTTATTTTCTGTCAAATTATTTATTTGATGAAAAAAATGTGTGGATGAGTATATTAGTTCTTGTAGCATTTATAACAAATTACTTAACGCGCTTTTTTTCTTTGATCTTAAGAATGCAAGAAAAGGCATTTCTTTTTTCTATGAGTCAAATTTGGCCTAAATTGATTAACATTATACTGCTAATCAGTTTTGTGTTTGTTTATGAACATAAATATTTTATCCATTTGTTATGTGCGCTAGCAATTTCAAATCTTATTGCTTGTTTGGTTTTTGCATGGAATACCAAGAGTGAGTGGTTCTTCATAGAGGGTCTTCATCTTAATTTTGATGAACTCAAGCCATTGCTAAAATTTGGTGCGCCATTGATTGTTGGTGGCTTGGCTTTTTGGGGATTAAATTCACTAGATAGAATATTTCTAAAAACCTATTCAACTTTTAGTGAGCTTGGTATTTACTCAGTAGCAACCAGTTTTGCAGCTATTGCGATTATTGTTCAAAGTATCTTTTCGACTGTATGGGCTCCTACTGTATATAAATGGGTAAAAGAAAATAAAAATCTAGATAAAATTCATGATATTAGTTGGTATTTGACAATAATAATTATGTTTATTGTCTCACTGGTTGGTTTATTTTCAAATATTATCGCTTTGGTGTTACCACAACAGTATAATTCTGTTCAATATATTGTGATGCCAGCCTTAATCGCTCCATTATTGTATACGCTTTCAGAGACAACCGTGGTAGGGATTGGAATTAGTAGAAAATCTTATTTTTCTCTTTATGCTTCTTTAGGTGCTCTTTTAGCAGCTATATTTTTTAATTTTTTATTAACACCTCAATTTGGGGCTTTAGGTGCAAGTATAAGCAGTGGTTTAGCATTTTTAGTCCTTTTTATACTTAGAACAGAGTTTTCTGTTCTTGCATGGAAAAGTTTTCCACGTAAAAAAATGTACTGTATTGTATTTATGATGATTGGTTTGGCAATTACCAATGCTGTACTTCAAGAAAAGTTATTTTGGTTCTTTAAGATTTTTTGGCTTGGTATTCTTATAATTTCAGGTATTAGCATATATAAGTTAATATTGAAAGA
>NZ_DEZM01000207.1:0-4087 GCF_002364825.1 Acinetobacter sp. UBA3132
AATCCTAATAATCCTTTTCCAGCTTTGACTATATGTGTATTCACCATATCTTGAATATTTCCACTAATAATTTTCCAAGTTTCAACGCTCTATATATTTTAACCCAATCAGCTTAATATGGATTGAGCAAACTTGCTTAAAATCCGGGTATTCCAGTCTGTTTTATCTGCCAATCAGTCTACAGTTTTTTGTGAATATATCACTGTAATTTAATGAATTTTCAGATTTTTTTATATTTTGCAATTGAACCCCCTCCGTCACTGTGCTATCAATAGTTTAAAGCAAGACAAAAACGAAACCGGAGTATAAATAAGATGGCCTATCAACATATTTTAGTCCCTGTGGACGGTTCAGAAATTTCCTTTTCAGCAGTACGTCATGCTGCAAAAATTGCGAAAGCTTTTGGTAGCAGACTGACACTCGTCAGTCTGATTGCAGAAAATCCTTTTACTGAGGCAGATTTCTACTATAGCTCTGCCATTATGAAAGAATATTTTGTTGAAGCCCATGCCAATGCCAAAAAAGCATTGAAACAAGCAAGCATCATTGCCCAAGAGGAAGGCGTGGAAGCCGAAACACATATTGTGACTGGTTTGGTGAATGCCGAGCATGTCGCAAATACTGCAGAAGAAACTGGTGCAGATTTGATTGTGATGGGTTCACATGGACGTAAAGGATTACAAAAACTGATTTTAGGCAGCGTGGCACAAAATGTACTCGGCTTGGCTGAAACTCCAATATTAATCGTTAAAGAATAAATGCCCTTCCTTGCTCATCAAAAAGCCTGTCTTAATGACAGGCTTTTTGATTTTCTAGAAACTAGCGAATTTTCTGGTTCAATTGGTTGAGGAACATTTCCGCTTCCAACTGGGAGCTGAACACTTTGATATATTCACCAGATTTCTGTACCGAATTTGGAGTGTATTCCAGATGAAGTTCGAATACTCCACGCGTACTGTCCTTGATGACTCGCACAGCAATAATGTGTTGAGTATTTAAATAAAATCCATCCTCAATTTTAAATAACATTTCAATTCGCCCAATTATCAGATCATCTTGATCTTTACATTGTGAGCGCCTGAAATTGGCGTCACACATACTTCGATATGTGTTGCTATAGTAAAGCAAAATTTAATACATACTTTCTTTAATAACATATTGAATAAATATTACTGATGCTCTAAATAAAAAAGCCGGATATTAAACCCGGCTTTTTCAACAAGGTTTAATTAAACACTGAGCATACTGTTCAAGGTTTCACAAACATTTTTAGATTTTACCAGGGGTTTCAGAGCTTCAAGTTGAGCTTTCACTTCACTACGTTGTGGTTCAGCCAGAGTATACCAACGAGAGAGAACTTGAAGCAGACGTGAACCGACAATCGGGTTTTTCTCATCCAGATATTTCGCCAAAGTAATATAGTGCTGTACACCAAAACCCCAGGTATTGACCGGATTTGCATTCAAACCCCCACTTACAGCACGAATACGGTTCGGCACAGCCAGATCATAATCAGGATGCTGTGTCAGATAAGCAATCATTTCAGCAGTTGCTTGAGGATGCGCTGCCTGAACCATAAACCATTGATCTAAAGATAAAGCTTCATCTTCAAAGCGGCTATAGAAGTCTGCTAGAACTTCTTGGGCTTGTGGTGCATCATTCCAGACCAGGACTTTAAGCGCTCCCAGACGTTCAGACATGTTCCCGGTATGATACTGCTCATAAGCCAAATCAAAAGCAGAGTCATCCCCTTGACGTGCGATCATGGTAAGCATGATATTTCTTAATGCACGGGTACCCATTGCCTGAGAGAAATCAGATTGCAGATCTGGATCAAGTGACAGGTAAATTTCTTTGGCAGTATCAGCAAAAGCACGTGCCAATTTATTCAGTAAGGCGTTACGTTTTTCCTGAATCTTGCTTGGACGATAGTCCACATCAATCCGGCTGCCAAGATAACCCTCAGTTGGCACATCAAACAGACGAGATGCCAATAACGGATCCTGTTCAATCACACCCGGCAAGGTATTCAACATCGCCTGCACATAAATGTCCGCAGGCTGATCATTCAGGAGAATACGCTCAAGTAAAGTCTGGGTCGCCTGCCAGCGATTAAAACCATTGGTTTCATACTGCAGCAAGAAGGCCAGCTCTTTATCCGAATAGTTAAATTCCAGATTGACTGGTGCCGAGAAGTTACGCAGTAATGACACCACTGGTTTTGCTTTTACCCCAGTAAATTCGATACGTGCCTGCTCCTGATCAAACAGGTATACCCCATCTTTGACACCATTTTCAAACAGTGCTGCTGAATTCAAGGTCAGCTGTTCACCACTCTCTGCATCAAACAGGGCCAATGCCACCGGAATCGGGACAGCTTGCAGATTTGGATATTTCGGATGTGCTTTCAGGCTTTGTTTAAAGTTCAGGCAATAGGTCTGTGCTTCTGCATCATATTCACCATGCACTTCCAGCTTTGGGGTACCTGGCTGGTTATACCAGATCAGGAAGCTGGACAGATCGACACCAGAACCTGCGCTTAATGCTGCAACCCAGTCTTCCACCGTCACTGCCTCACCATCATGTCGGCGGAAATATTCATCTGTACCCATACGGAATTTAGCTTTACCGAGCAAGGTCGCCATCATACGGTTAATTTCCGCGCCTTTTTCATACACTGTTGCAGTATAGAAGTTATTAATTTCTACAAAATGGTCTGGACGCGGTGGATGCGACAATGGACCTGAATCTTCAGGGAACTGATGCGCCTTAAGCACTGCAACATCATCAATACGCTGTACGGCTGCAGACTGCAGATCTTCAGAGAAAGACTGGTCACGGAAGACAGTCAAACCTTCTTTTAAACACAACTGGAACCAGTCACGGCAGGTAATACGGTTACCGGTCCAGTTATGGAAATATTCATGTGCGATCACTGACTGTACCCGCATGATTGCAGCATCAGTGGTAAATTCTTCATCTGCCAGTACACATGAAGTATTAAAGATATTCAGACCTTTATTTTCCATTGCGCCCATATTAAACGCGCTCGTGGCAACAATCATGTAATTATCAAGATCATAAGGACGACCATAGTGTTCTTCATCCCAACGCATAGAGTGCTTTAAGGCTTCCATGGCAATTTTACACTTTGGAATGTCTTTCTCTTCAGCATAAATTTCAAGTGCTACATCACGGCCTTCAGAAGTGGTATAGCGATCTTTCATCACAGCCAGATCACCGATCACACAAGCAAACAGGTAACTTGGTTTCTTGGTTGGATCTTGCCAGATTGCATAGTGACGGCCTTCCCCCGCTTCACCCGTTTCAATCAGGTTACCATTGGCAAGAAGTACCGGGAATTTCTTGTCTGCTTCAACACGTGTAGTAAAAACAGACAGGACATCCGGACGGTCCGGATAGAAGGTAATTTTACGGAAGCCTTCTGGTTCATTCTGAGTCACAAACAGATCCGAACTGGCTTGATACAGGCCTTCTAATTGGGTATTGGATTCAGGATGAATACGAACAACAGTTTCAATCGTAGCCTGATCCGGTGCATTGCCAATCACTAACTGTTCAGTATCAAGCTTGTACTCACTTTCAGAAAGTGGCTTACCATTAACATGAATTGATTGTAATTCCAGATCACGACCGAGTAAAACCAGCTCACCTTCAGTCTGACGCTGCATTACCAGTGTAGCGCTGACCAGCGTATGATCTGCATAAACCTGAATATTGAGCTCAACCGAGTCAACGATATAAGAAGGTTTTTGATAGTCTTTTAAATAAATGGTTTGATCTGCTTCGATCGCTGGATTAGCCGCAATATTCATATTAATGTCCTGATCTTTTTACACAGCTTATGTAAAGCAAAAAATGTTAATCATATTGATCATACGACAACTTATTCTGCCTGTCTGTGCATTTCATTGTGTTTTTATATATGGGACTAAACTGGAGTTATTTCAATTCAGGTATTTAAATTACTGAAAGTAATTGACTTATATTTAAACAATAAATAAAAATATGCCGTCTTAAGATATTACTAAAATAAATATGAAAAAAATTCTAATGTTTGCCGGCT
>NZ_DEZM01000119.1:0-5364 GCF_002364825.1 Acinetobacter sp. UBA3132
ATGTAATAAAGAATTAAAGTTTTAAATCATATAATATTTAACATGCTTGAATATTAGACGATAAGACAGGAGATATTGAAGCAAAAATATATTTGAAAATACAAGTTATTTAGACAGCTTTTAAATAGATGAATGGCATGCTATTAAATAATAGCTAAAAGAAATTAATCTTATCCTATACAGGTTTTTGTTAAATTAATTGAACAATATTAAGAATCACCAGCAAAAAGTGAGTAAATCACCTGTTCTGATTCAAACACTAGACTCTAGCTGCTTTGATCTGTCTCTTTATTATAAGGCTCCTTAGATTGATTTTCTTTCTAAGGGGAGCTGCAAACAGTACGGTGAATATCTACCTAGGGTTATTGTGGAATATAAGAGAAGAGAGTTGATGTTTAAATCAGAACAGATAGAAAAGTGTTGTATAGAAAGATGAAAAAATGAATGAGTCCAAAAACTCATTCATTTGGATACATCAGATTATTTCTTCTTTTTCCAGTTGGCCTGCACCTGCTCAGCCACTTTCGGATAGTCCAGAATAAAGCGAACATGACTTTCAACCCCAGTTTTCAGGGTCGCATCATCGACAATGAAATTCGGGTTATGGTTTGGTGCGGCCTGATTCATATCCTGATCAGCTGGTGTTGCTCCAACAAATACAAACAGGGATGGCATCAGCTGGCCATAGTAAGCAAAATCTTCACTAGCGCTGGCATTGTTGTCTAAAACATGCAGTTTATCTTCGCCCTGTACGCTTGCTAAGGTCGGGCGCATTAATTCAGTCAAGGTTTTATCATTGGTGGTGACCGGTGCATAGGGAGAGATTTCAACCTTGACCTTGACATCGTTGGCAGCAGCATTGTGTTCCAGCATTTTCGGCAAGTCTTTTAAAATGCCTTGACGCACATCTTCACTATTGGAACGGATGGTGCCGACCATATTGACCTGATCTGGAATGACATTACCGGTTGTGCCACCCTGTATGCTGCCAATACTGACCACGCCCATCCCTTTAGTCAGGTCGGCTTTACGGCTGATCAGACTTTGTAAATTGGTCACCATCTGGGCAGAGGCATAAATCGGGTCTTTACCTGCCCAAGGCATGGAGCCATGTACCTGACTGCCATTCACCTGAATGCTTAAATGATCGGCACTATTTAAAATCGCACCATCTTTATAGAAAATATTGCCACTTGGCATACCTGCCATGACATGCATCCCGAAAATCACTTCAGGTTTTGGATTGTTCAAGGCACCATCGGCAATCATTTTGCGTGAGCCAATCTGATCGCCATGGGTGAAATTATCAATATCTGCACCACCTTCTTCAGCTGGCTGGAATACAAACACCACTGTTCCTGCAATTTTATCTTTATTGGCGGCCAGAACTTTGGCTGCCCCTAGGAGCATGGCAGTATGTGCATCATGACCACAGGCATGCATTACATGGGTTTCTTTGCCCTGATAAATCGCTTTTTGCTTGCTGGCGAATGATACTGGTGCAGTTTCCTGGATGGGTAAGGCATCCATATCTGCACGCAGGGCCATGACTGGACCCGGTTTTGCACCTTTCAAAACTCCAATCACACCAGTCTTGGCATAACCTTTGCGGACCTCAATACCATAGGACTTCAGTTCCCTTTGCACCAGTTCGGAGGTTTTAAATTCCATATTGCCCAGTTCAGGATGCTGGTGGATATGCTGGCGTAACTTGATGGTATGAGCTTCAGCTTTCTGCACAGAATTATCAATCCAGTCTGCCAGACTCATCTGACTGGCAAACGCAAGTGGAAGACAAAGGCAAAGCCGCTTATACATATTCATATCTGGGGAGAACCTTAAGAATCGGAGATGGTTAAAAGGATATTCTAGAATGGCATACTGGCTTTAAATTAACCAAAACCTGCACGGTATATAGTCAATACTTCTAAGGTATAAAGAGGGAGTTACCTTGCTGTTTAAGGAAATTATTCAGTAAGTTTTATTGTAATTTTATGTATCTCAGGGACATGTGGTTTTTCTCTCTTTATATACCTGCTTCCTATATTGAAATTTATTCAAAGAAGTATAGATCGATCAAATGATTAAATTTTGAATATTTATGATGGGGTATGTACCAGATTGGCATTAGGATTGCATGAAGTTAGCTTGCATTAATTTTTCATGGAATTTGAACATATGTTAAAACCTTTAGCTTTGTCTCTTGCTGTTGCAGCAAGCTTTTCTTTTATTTCTGCACATGCGGCAGCTGAAGATTTTAAAATTTTAAAACAGCTTGAAAGTAAACCAGTCTTACTCAAAAGTGGGGAATATAAAGGGAATTATTATGTTCCAAGCACCTTGAATACCATCACTTGGGGCTATTTACCTAACAAAGATGCCAAACCTGTGTTGACCATTCCATCGGGCAGCACTATTACCTTTGATACAGTTTCGCATGAAGGCTTGCTTGAAGACCAAGGACGTGATGCTGAAAAGTATTTCACTTCTAAAGGTGTGAAACCTGAGCATATTTTGCCTGAAGCGAAACTGATTACAGGTTCTAAGTTAAAGCACGATTTCCATAAAGATGGTCCACATATTATTACCGGACCTGTCTATGTGAAAGATGCGATGCCAGGTGATATTTTAAAAGTCGAGATTTTAAAGGTTGAGCCACGTGTGCCGTATGGTGTGATTTCGAACCGCCATGGCAAAGGCACATTGCCTGAGTTTCCTAAGCGTCAAAAGCATGATCATGCATCGCCTGCAAACCCAGAAGCCTATGGCAATGTTTCCATCTTTACTCCAATTGAAAAGAATAAAGAGGGTATTTGGGAAGGCGTTTTAAAAACTGAATCTGGTAAAGCGATTCGTTTCCCGCTGAATCCGTTTATGGGCACGATGGGCGTTGCACCAAATACGAGCGACCCTGTGCATTCTGTGCCACCATCGTTCTATGGCGGTAACATTGATATTAATGATTTAACCGCAGGTGCGACGGCTTACTATCCTGTACAAGTGCCGGGTGCGTTGTTCTATACGGGTGATAGTCATTTTGTTCAAGGTGATGGTGAGGTCGCATTGACCGCACTTGAAGGTTCTGCACGTGCGACCTTTAAAATTACGGTATTAAAAGCGGGGAGTGACAAAATACCAGGTAAATCGTTGAAGCAGCCTTTGGGTGAAAATGATGAGTTTTGGATTACACCAGGTTTAGATGAAGACCTTGATGAAGCGATGCGTAAGTCGACTCGTGAAGCAGTACGTTTTCTTGTAGATGAATACGGGATTTCAGAAGAAATTGCTTATGCGTACTTAAGTGCTGCAACGGATTTTGAAGTGTCTCAAGTGGTAGATAAAACCAAAGGAATTCATGCCATGATTCGTAAAGCGGACTTTAAGGAGTTTAAGAAAGACACAAAATAAGTCTGAATAAAAACTTAGAAAAAAATAGGTTTGTGCTTTTGCCAACTGATTTAGACATGGTCAGTTGGCTTTTTCTTTTGTAATGCTTTGAAAGTGTTTAGAATATGGAGAATAAATAGTCGATTTAAAATAAGAAGGGCAAGTTGTGGCAGTAGAAGAAAAACAAGCGGTCGTTTTAGAACAGCCGAAAGATCAGAAAGTGTATTTAGATGTGCAGCACTCGACAGATTGGGTTGTTGTAATTAGTGTTATAGCATCAGCTCTTATTAGCTTTATAGGATTCTTAATTACTATATATATATTGTGAAGAAATCAACAGAAAGCCAAATCGTTTCTAATAAAAATCTCGTAAAGCAACAAGAAAGGTTAAAGATTATAGAACTGAAAATATTAAATAGAAATAATATTTTGGATAAAATAAAAGAGTTAGTGAGTGATAATCTTTACTTGGCTGGAAATATACAAAACCAAATTGAAATAGGGATTAATGAGATACGACAACAGAAATTTAATGATTTTTTTCATTCTAGGCATCATGGTGATTTCAAGATAGTACTTAATAATTATCAAAGCTCTATAAATCGTCTAAAAGTATATCTAGGGAATGAAAATCGACATGCACAAGAATTAAATAAACATTTTCGAAGAATGCAATTACTTTCTTGGAGTCTATATACTGCCAATATGCATGAACCAGCTTTGAGTGAAAGTCTTGATCAATGGATAAAAGAGTTTAAAGTGGGTGAAATTTTGGTGCAAAACTATTTGAATGATGAACTTAAACTTATTTATGAAGATTAATAAAAAAGCAGCTTAAGCTGCTTTTTAAAATCACTTATCTTTTGGTTCAGGCGGTGTCATCCCAAACTGCAAATACGCCATATTGGTTGCAATACGACCACGTGCAGTACGCATGACATACCCTTGCTGAATTAAATACGGCTCAATCACATCTTCAAGCGTTCCTGAATCTTCAGCCATTGCTGCAGCCAACGCTTCAACACCCGCAGGACCACCATCAAAACGCTCAAGCAGCATCGACAAATAACGGCGGTCGAGCGTATCCAAACCATCTTTATCGACATTCAGCATATCTAGCGCACGTTGTGCCATGTCTTGGGTCACTTCGCCTGAGCCTTTAACCTGTGCATAGTCACGCACACGACGCAGTAAACGGTTAGCAATACGTGGTGTACCACGAGAGCGGCGAGCAACTTCAAGCGCACCTTCGTTAGTCATTGGCGCATCCATCAAACTTGCTGAACGTTTTACAATATGTGTTAAGTCTTCTACCGAATAGAACTCTAAACGCTGCACAATCCCAAAACGGTCACGCAGCGGAGAGGTGAGCAAACCTGCACGTGTGGTAGCAGCCACTAACGTAAATGGCGGTAAATCCAGTTTAATCGAACGTGCCGCAGGACCTTCACCAATCATGATGTCGAGTTGGTAATCTTCCATCGCCGGGTAAAGAATTTCTTCAATGACGGGTGAAAGACGATGAATTTCATCAATAAATAAAACATCACCTTCCTCTAAGTTGGTCAGCATAGCTGCCAAGTCACCCGCACGCTCTAAAACTGGACCAGAAGTCGACTTTAAGTTACCGCCCATTTCACGTGCGATAATATTGGCCAGCGTGGTCTTGCCCAGACCGGGAGGACCAAAGATCAGGGTATGATCAAGGGCTTCTTCACGGCCACGGGCTGCACCTATAAAGATTTCCATTTGCTCACGAACTACTGGCTGACCAATGTAGTCATCGAGGGAGGTTGGGCGAATCGCACGATCAAACTGATCTTCGGGTTTTTCAGAACCACTGATGAGACGGTCTTGCATATCTAATAACTTAATCTCTTTATTGAAGCTGTTTGATGCTGCGGAAACAGCCTCAAATAATGATTTGTGTTTATCTGCCATTGTGTAGGCGTTGTTTTACTTTTGAAAGATCAAAAG
>NZ_DEZM01000065.1:0-3886 GCF_002364825.1 Acinetobacter sp. UBA3132
GGAAATTAGAAGTTTGGTAGATCATTCTTTATATCATTTTTCAATTGAGCATATTTGTAGTCATGGTGATCCTGGTCATTCTTATCTAAAGTGAATTCAGAAAATCCCTGTAGTCATCATTATATTTGTAGATGTAGCGCTTTAAATTCTTAGATTCATCATTTTTAAACCAATTCATGCAGATCAGAATCAAGTTCAGCCTTAAATTTTTCGTCTTATGCTAATATGCTGACAGCAATTCTCTGAGGATCACATCTTGCAAAAACGGAAGCTTAAAATTGGAATCGTCGTGGGTGAAGTATCGGGAGATACCTTAGGTGCCAGTCTGATTCGTCGTTTTCGTGAGCAGGGGATTGATGCTGAATTTGAGGGCATAGGTGGTCCACAGATGATTGCAGAAGGTTTTAAAAGCTATTATCCAATGGATATTCTGTCGGTGATGGGTATTGTCGAAGTCTTGAAAGATATCCGTAAGCTGTTTGCTGTACGTGATGGACTGGTGGAGACCTGGACGAAAGACCCAGTCGATGTATTTATCGGCATTGATGCACCAGATTTTAACCTGCGTTTATCCAAGAGCATCAAGCAACGACAGTTGCCGATCAAAACCGTTCAATATGTCAGCCCATCCGTCTGGGCGTGGCGTCAGGGACGTGTACATGGCATTAAAGCCAGTATCGATCTGATACTGTGTTTATTTCCATTTGAAAAAGTCTTTTATCAAAAATGGCAGGTACCCGCTGCATTTGTCGGTCATCCATTAGCGAGTCAATTGCCGATACAGAATCCACTGGCTGAAGCAAAGCAGGAGCTGGGACTCGATCCTGCTCAGAAATATATTGCCTTGCTGCCAGGCAGCCGGCGTGGAGAAATTGAACGTCTTGGGCCATTGGTGCTGGATACTGCACAAATTTTGCAACAAAAACATCCTGAATATATCTTCCTGGTTCCTGCCATCAATGATGCACGTAAGCAGCAAATTCAAGCCTTGCTGCAAACTTATCCGGAAAGTTTACAGGCCCAAATTCGTCTGATGGAAAATACCGGTAGCGATTCTAAAATCGGTCGTCAGGTCATGAATGCAGCAGATATTGTTGCTTTGGCATCGGGAACAGCAACTCTGGAAGCAATGTTGTTACATCGTCCAATGGTGACTTTCTATAAATTACATTGGCTGACTTATCGTATTGTTAAACTTCTGGTGAAAATTCAGTACTATTCATTGCCAAATATTATTGCGGGCAAGAAAGTGATTCAGGAGCTGATTCAATCTGAAGCAACCCCTGAGAATCTTGCTGCCGAAATTGAAGCGTTAATGAATGTTGAAGCAGCACAGATTCAGGTGATGCAGCATCTGACCATGCATAAGCAACTACTTTCAGGGAATAGTGAAGATCCTGTGAGTGCCATTTTAGAACTGGTAAAATAATCTTCTCGCCTATTACTGACCCTGATGCTGCTGACGATACTGGCTAGGAGTAAGTTCAAACTGCTTTTTAAAGCTCTGACTAAATGCAGTTTCTGAAGAATAACCTACGCGATGCGCAATCTGTTGCACGGTCATTAAGCCATCTCTTAAATAACGTGCTGCCAGACGCATCCTGTGCTGTTGCAGATAAGCCAAAGGCGGTTCACCGACCACTTGCGTAAACAATTGTGCAAATTTGGAACGTGACATATGACATTGTTCGGCCAGACTTTCAACGGTCCAGCTCTGTTCTGGCTGGCCATGAATGGCAGCTAAGGCACTGGAAAGTTCAGGATGGCTTAAGGCATTTAACCAGCTGGAGGCATGCCGGGCATTCAAAATATAATCCCGCACACATTCAATAAGTAAAATACTGACCAGATGATCGAGAATACGGTCACGGCCCGGACGTGTATTCTGGGTTTCTAAAGCTAGGAACTGTAATCCGATCTGTAACCATTCCGGGGCTGAATCACTCAAAATATGCTGGATATGCAGATAATCCGGCAAAGAGGTAATTAGCGGTCGCGCCATCTGGATATCCATTTTTGAACGAATCGCCAGAATAAAGTTGCGTTGTAGCTGGACCTGACCGAAATCAATACTTTGCTGGGAATGTGAAGCAAAGAAGCTGTTAATGGGACTACTTTGTGTTAGTTCTTGATCATTTGGACAATGCAGCTGGTGCGCTTTGGCAGATGGAAGCAGAATCAGATCACCCTGCTGTAAGACAATGACATGGTCTGAATCTTCAAAGCTGAGCTGTGCCTGTCCATGCAAAATCACATAGGCCAGCATGGACGGTTCATGTCTGTATAACAGCCGATAAGGATGATGAACATTCAGATAGATATATTCTGATTTGGCTAAATGTATGTCATCAAAAATTTTACTAAGCGCATCCATGCGTGTTCTATTCTGAATTAAAAAGATATTTTTATTTAAATCTGCATGTGAATTGAGGTCAGAAATCGGCTGATCAGGACAAAGACGCTGACATAGCTTTTCTGGACGCTGACAACTGTGCACATGCGCTGAATTATTCAACTATAAGGGCAGGGTAACATAAAACAGGAGGGTCGCAATGAATGCCCCTGCAAAAATCACAAATATTCACCTGGAGCAGGACGCTCAGTTGCTGAAGGGCCGTCAGCTAGATAAAAAACGTTTCGGATGGCTGTTGAGTCCGGGTCTACCAGTTATCGGTATGGGTATTTTGGCCGGCTACCATTTTGGACCGAAAGTCACCAAGAAAGTTTTTGCCTTGGGTGGTCCATTATTACTGCATGTCATCATTCCGACACTAGATGCTCTGATTGGCGAGGATGAAAATAATCCCAGCGATGATCAGATCAAAGCTTTGATCAAAGATCCTTATTATGACCGTATCGTAAAATTGTTTATTCCTTTGCAAATGGCTGCTAATACCTTTGCAGGCTATGTGGTATCACGCCCTAATGTCTCATTGACCGATCAGGTTCTACTCGGGATTTCGATGGGTGCAATTAATGGAGTTGGTGTAAACACCGCCCATGAACTGAGTCACCGCCCGAATAAGTCTGATCACTACTGGTCACATGCCAGCCTGATGCCATTGGCTTATAACCATTTCCGGATTGAACATCCTTATGGACATCATAAACGGGTCGCGACGCCTGAAGATCCCGCCTCATCAAAAATGGGGGAGTCATTTTACAAATTCTGGCCACGTACGGTATTTGGTGGACTTAAATCTGCAATTGAAATTGAAAAACGCCGTTTACAGCGTAAAGGTTTGAGTTTCTTTAGCAAGGAAAATGAATTGTTTCATGGCTGGGGGATGAGTGCTGCTTATCATGCCTTGATGCTGAAAACCTTTGGCAAGAAGATTATTCCATATACGTTAACACAGGCATTTTATGGCATCAGCCTGTTTGAAATTGTCAATTATATTGAACATTATGGTTTGAAGCGTGCTGAAACTGAGAAAAGTAAATACGAGCGTACTTTGCCTGAACACAGCTGGAACAATAATAATATTGTTACCAACCTGTTTCTGTATCAGTTACAACGCCATTCTGATCATCATGCGTTCCCAAGCCGGCCGTTTCAGGCATTGCGAAATTTTGAAGAAGCACCTGTCTTGCCAAGCGGTTATGCGACCATGCTGATTCCAGCTTTGATCCCACCATTGTGGTATAAAATGATGGATAAGCGTGTGTATCAACATTATCAAGGCGACCTGAACAAAGCCAATATCTTGCCAGCTAAACGCAAGCAGATTTTCAGAAAATTTGGCATAAAAGATAATGCAGCTTAACTATTTTCAGTTTCTAATATTTTCCAGTTTTGAATAAAAAATGCGCCTTTCAGGGCGCATTTTTTATTCATTTTCGTTAAATCTTAAAACCATTCTGGCTGCATATTCAGGCAGGTATC
>NZ_DEZM01000078.1:0-5393 GCF_002364825.1 Acinetobacter sp. UBA3132
CCAGCAATCCGGTAAAAAAGGGGTTCATTACTGCGTTACTGAATCCAAAAGGCATGCTGATTTACTTTGCAATCCTGCCGCAGTTTATAGATAAAAGTGGGAATACGGTAAGCCAGGGTTTGATTCTGTCTTTAATCTTTATTGCCATGATCTTTGTAGTGTATTGTGCCTTAAGCCTTTTATTCGCCCGACTTACCCGTTCGGCTCAGATTGATGAACGTAAGCAAAAGTGGATTGATGGGACTTCAGGTGGTTTATTGGCATTCGCTGCTTCATGGCTAATCATTAATTAATGAGCTATAAAATTCACCAATGTTCATCAAATAAGTCATACATTCGTTTTAAAAATTTAAAAGCATGTGATCACAGCGTGCTTTTTTAATATATTTCCTTATAAAAATTATTTTCTGCTATTTCATTGATCTATTTATAAGAGGGAATTTTGACCAAATCTGGAAGAATGAATCGAACCCATCACCATATGTCAGAAATGACAGATTTAGATAGGAGTAATTTGTATTCTTTATAATAATAGTGACAAGAAATGAAATTAAATTTTATAAAATAGATCAAATCTTTTGATGTGCATAATCAAATAAAAAGATACTAAAAATCAATAGTTAAATTTTAAATAAAATGATGGGAATTTGTTCTGTATAAATGTCAAATCTTGAAATGTGAACGCGACGTTCAAGGAAAATTACGCATTTTTACACCCTATTGGTGAATTGTGACTTGACCGAAATGCCGAAC
Organism: Acinetobacter sp. UBA3132; assembly: GCF_002364825.1. NCBI lineage: Bacteria > Pseudomonadati > Pseudomonadota > Gammaproteobacteria > Moraxellales > Moraxellaceae > Acinetobacter > Acinetobacter sp. UBA3132. The sequence goes on from NZ_DEZM01000078.1 coordinate 754, forward strand.
GCATTGCAAGATAGGGCACCTAAAAAAATTTAAGTGAAGAGTTATTATAACTTTTCTAAATATTTACATTTGCTAAAACAGCCGAGGATTACATGAAGGCTCTTGTTGCTGTAAAACGTGTGGTTGATGCCAACGTTAAGGTTCGCGTTAAGCCGGACAACAGTGGTGTTGACTTAACAAACGTTAAAATGTCAATTAACCCATTCTGTGAAATCGCAGTGGAAGAAGCGGTTCGTTTAAAAGAAAAAGGAACTGTTTCAGAAATCGTTGTTGTTTCTATTGGCCCTAAAGAAGCTCAAGAACAAATCCGTTCTTCTATGGCTCTTGGTGCTGACCGCGGTATCCTGGTTGAAGCTGATGACAGCCAATTAGGTGCGTTAGAAGTAGCAAAAATTCTTAAAGGTGTTGTTGAAGCTGAACAACCACAATTGATCCTTCTTGGTAAGCAAGCAATTGATGACGACTCTAACCAGGTTGGTCAGATGCTTGGTGCACTTCTAGGTGCAGGCCAGGGTACTTTTGCTTCTGAAGTGAAAGTTGAAGGCGACAAAGTACAAGTGACTCGTGAAATCGACGGTGGTTTACAAACTGTTGAATTGAACTTGCCAGCAATCATTACCACTGACTTACGTTTGAACGAGCCACGTTATGCTGCTCTTCCAAACATCATGAAAGCGCGTAAAAAACCGCTGGATACCAAGTCACCTGCAGATTTCGGTGTAACCACTACAACTAAACTTAAAACAGTAAAAGTTGAATCTCCTGCAGAGCGTAAAGCTGGCGTACAAGTGAAGTCTGTAGACGAGCTTGTAGAAAAATTGAAAAACGAAGCGAAAGTGATCTAATACAGAAGGATAAAAATCATGAGTATTTTAGTTATCGCTGAGCACGACAACAAAGCATTAAACGCTGCTACTTTAAACGTTGTTGCTGCGGCGCAAAAAATCGGTGGTGATATCACTGTATTGGTTGCTGGTTCTGGCGCTCAAGCAGTTGCTGACCAAGCGGCTAAAGTTGCTGGCGTAAGCAAAGTATTGCTTGCGGATGATGCTGCTTATGCAAACCAGTTGGCTGAAAATGTAGCGAAACTGGTTGCTGAATTGGGCAAAGGCTATAGCCATATTCTTGCTGCTTCTACGACGACTGGTAAAAACATCCTGCCACGTGCAGCTGCATTACTAGACGTAAGCATGATCACAGACATCATTGCTGTTGATTCTGCAAACACATTCAAGCGTCCGATCTATGCAGGTAACGCGATTGCAACTGTAGAATCTTCTGAATCAGTTGTTGTTGCAACTGTTCGTGGTACTGCATTCGATCCAGTTGCTACTGAAGGTGGTTCTGCTGCTGTTGAAGCTGCTACAGCGACTGGTGATGCTGGTATTTCTAAGTTCATTAACGAAGAAATCGTTAAATCTGAACGTCCAGAATTAACAGCTGCTCGTATCGTTGTTTCTGGTGGTCGTGGTGTGGGTTCTGGTGAGAACTATCACAAAATCCTTGATCCACTTGCAGACAAACTGGGTGCAGCTCAAGGTGCATCTCGTGCGGCTGTTGACGCAGGCTTCGTTCCTAACGATATGCAGGTTGGTCAAACTGGTAAGATCGTTGCGCCTGACCTGTACATCGCTGTAGGTATCTCTGGTGCGATCCAGCATTTGGCAGGTATGAAAGAGTCTAAAGTGATCGTTGCGATCAACAAGGACGAAGAAGCACCAATCAATGCAGTCGCTGACTACTGGTTAGTAGGTGACTTGAACACTGTTATTCCAGAATTAGTATCTAAAATCTAATTCCTGAATACAGTTTAAAAAGACGCTCTTGCGTGAGCGGTAAGTGAATACTTACTGCTCTGTTCAGGGGCGTTTTTATTTATAATGAAAAATGAATAAAATAATAATGAAAGTTTCTATATTGCCTCTATATCAGCCTTTAATCGAAAATGCTCGATTTTATCGATTGTTTTGTTCAACTCTAATACTATTTGTTCTTGCTGTATTGGCTTATTTGATCATCCTAATACAGATCGCTGGACTGTGGCTTATTTTTGCTGCCTGTAGTTTTGTAGGGTTTATCCATTTGATCTATTTGAATACGCTTTCAGATGCACAGGTACTTGCGAAAGCAGAGCATTGGATCGAGCTTGATAATCAGCGATTTCAGAACAGTGCTTATGGTATCCAAGGCGATGCGCTGATGGTATTGGCGCTTATTTTTCCTTTTGTATTATCTACGTGGTTGTTGTATGGATGTTCTAAATTATTTAAAAATTAAGTATGAAAATTTGAATAATGATTAGAAAATTGGACTGAAAATAAAGATTAGATGTGTTGCTTTTGGTGCTTAATAGGGCAGATATTAAGTGAGCTTTAGAAGATTTAAAAGTAATACTAATATTCATATTTTAATTTATTTGCCGGTTTAGCGGCGTCTTCCTGTGAACTTTGATGATCTGTTACCCTGATGCATGCTGCTGATGTGGATTGTCGTCCAGTATTTAATTACCTAGCTATTGATGCAGCTGGATTGTACGCAGGTAAATCTTCTTTGTATGCTTGATCAAGAAAGAAACAGTGGATTCAGTACAAGATATTTCCGTGCATAAAATGCGATAATTCAAGCTAAGAATGAACCTCTGTGTGCAGAGGTTTTTTTATGCGTTAAAAATTGTGAAGTGGTTAAAATTTCTACCAAAAATCCTTTGGATAGTTGGGTCTGAAACGGCTTAATTTAGCCTGATTTATGCTATACTGTCCGACTGAATTTTAAATATTGGTTCAGCGTTTTTTGAACCAATTTATAGCTGGATTTACGACATATAAATACAGGTCAAACAGGGCCTGTAGAATAAGGAGTATGCATGAGCGTATCGGAAATTAGACCGATTGCCATTGAGGATGAACTTAAAAGCTCATATCTCGATTATGCGATGAGCGTGATTGTGTCACGTGCATTGCCAGATGTACGAGATGGTTTAAAACCGGTTCATCGTCGTGTGCTTTTCGCAATGCACGAATTAGGCAATGACTATAACAAAGCATATAAAAAATCTGCACGTGTAGTCGGTGACGTGATCGGTAAATATCACCCGCATGGTGATTCTGCCGTTTATGAAACGATTGTCCGTATGGCACAAGACTTTAGCTTGCGTTACCAGTTGGTTGATGGCCAGGGTAACTTCGGTTCTGTCGATGGTGATAGTGCAGCGGCAATGCGTTATACCGAAGTACGTATGCGTAAGCTGACCCATGAGCTCCTTGCTGATCTTGAAAAAGATACAGTGGAATGGGAAGACAACTACGACGGTTCTGAGCGCATTCCACAAGTCATGCCGACGCGTATTCCTAACCTGTTGATTAATGGTGTTGCTGGTATTGCCGTAGGTATGGCGACCAATATGGCACCGCATAACATGACTGAAGTCATCAATGCGTGTTTAGCCTATGCCAATGATCCGAATATCAGCATTGAAGGGCTGATGGAACATATTTCGGGTCCAGATTTTCCTACTGGCGGTATTATTTACGGTAAATCGGGTATTGTAGATGCCTACCGTACCGGTAAAGGCCGTTTGCATATCCGTGGTAAATACCACATCGAAGAAGATGCCAAATCTGGCCGTAGCACGATTGTATTCACTGAAATTCCTTATCAGGTCAACAAAGCGAAAACCATTGAGCGTATTGCTGAGCTGGTGAAAGAGAAAAAACTCGAAGGGATTTCTGAACTTCGTGACGAATCTGATAAAGAAGGGATGCGTATTGCGATTGACCTGAAGCGTGGTGAAAACGCTGAAGTGATCGTGAATAACCTGTTCCAGAATACCCAGTTAGAAAACTCATTCAGCATCAACATGGTTTGTCTGGACAATGGACAACCGAAGTTGATGAACCTGAAAGACATCATTGCGGCATTTATCCGTCACCGTCAGGAAGTCGTGACACGTCGTACTATGTACGAACTGCGCAAAGCACGTGAACGTGGTCATATTTTAGAAGGTTTAACCGTTGCTCTGGCAAATATTGATGCTATCATCGAAACCATTAAAACTTCTGCCAACCCGGCTGAAGCGCGTGAGCGTTTACAGGCAGGCGAGTGGGCAGCAGGCGGTGTGGCAGCGTTGCTAGAAAAAGCGGGTGCTGTTTCTGTACGTCCTGATGAAATTGAAGGTGAAGATCCAAACCGTCCATTTGGTATTGATGGCGATGTGTATCGTTTATCTCCGACTCAAGTCAACGCGATTATGGAATTGCGTTTACACCGTTTGACCGGTCTTGAGCAAGATAAACTTCAAGCTGAATATTCTGAAATCTTAGGTCAAATTGCTGAATACACAGCCATCTTAAATGACTTCAACTTATTGATGAACGTGATTAAAGAAGAGCTAGCGCTAATTCTTCAGCAATATGGCGATGCGCGTAAAACAGATATCGTTGAGTCTCGTATCGACTTCTCTCGTGAAGACCTAATTCCTGAAGAACAAATGGTTCTTACGGTTTCAAAAACTGGTTATGCGAAAACTCAACCATTATCTGACTATGCTGCGCAACGTCGTGGCGGTCGTGGTAAGTCTGCAACCAGCATGAAAGAAGACGATTACATCCAGCACATGGTTGTAACATCGAACCATGCTACGG
>NZ_DEZM01000077.1:0-7588 GCF_002364825.1 Acinetobacter sp. UBA3132
AATACAACTTATCCCAAACAAATTGATTCCTTCTCTGGGTACTAGGCTCTAGCTCCTCTGTCTTTTTATATTCATCTGCGATTAAAGCGAAAGTATTCTTACCTGATTTAATCTCTTCATCATTTTTCTTCAGAATTGCTGGATCTATATTTTGAGCAAGTAATTCTTGATATTCTGTTCTTTTTGCTCAGGCATTTAGTAACGATATCTCTGGGTATGTCCCCAAAGAAATACTATTACGCTTTTTAGTGATTGGGCGAGCATAGTCTAATCTTCAATAGGAATTGCCATTTTTATCAATAATAAAAAAATAGTCCTTTACCATCGGCAAGTTTAATTTGAACCTTGGTTAATAATTTTCTATGTGAATTCACAGATGAACGAATCTGTGTATCTGTCAGATTTACAATTACTTTTGGCATTTTTACGGTAAGCCTTTGCAATAATTTTGAAATTCTCGCAAAAATTACCGCAAAAACCTTAGATAACCTAAAACACCTTCGGACAATATCATACAATAGAAATACGTAAACTATTTATTTTGAATGATTTTCGTATTTATTTGGATGAGGTGAAACAGTGAAATGGTGCGCTCAGCGGGACTCGAACCCACGCCACAGGCTTCGGAGACCTGTACTCTATCCAGTTGAGCTATGAGCGCTTATATGAGGAGTGCGCACATCATAACAAAAAATCGCATAAGGTAAACAACTATATATAAGCTAGTGATTTTAGTGACTACGCTTTGAACAATCTTCTCACACCTTTATAAAAGAATTCCCACTCAATCACTTGGCTTATTTATACAGATCACTCACAATATCTCAATTTTTCACCATTTGAGATCTCCATGACTGATGCATTGACCTTAAGGGATTTGTCAAAGACCTATCGCAATGGCTTTCAAGCATTAAAAGGTATTAATCTGGATGTACCAGAGGGTGAGTTTTATGCCCTGCTCGGCCCGAATGGTGCAGGTAAATCTACAACCATCGGCATCATTAGTTCCTTAACAAGAAAAACCTCTGGGACTGTTGAGATTTTTGGTCACAACTTGGATACCCACCCTTCTGAAGCGAAACAGTGTTTAGGCGTAGTACCACAAGAATTCAACTTCTCCCAGTTCGAGAAAACGTTCGACATCCTTGTTACACAGGCGGGTTATTACGGTATTCCAAAGAAAATTGCTCAAGAACGTGCCGAAGAATATTTAAACAAACTGGGTTTGTGGGAAAAACGCGCTACACAGGCACGGATGCTTTCAGGCGGGATGAAGCGTCGTCTGATGATCGCCCGTGCCATGATGCATGAACCAAAACTGTTAATTCTGGATGAACCAACGGCGGGTGTCGATATCGAGCTGCGTCGCTCAATGTGGGACTTTCTGAATGAGGTGAACAATAAAGGCACATCGATCATTCTGACCACTCACTACTTAGAAGAAGCAGAGATGTTGTGTCGCCGGATTGCAATCATTGACCGTGGTGTCATTAAAGAAGACACCACCATGAAGAACTTCCTCAATCAGCTAAATGAAGAATCCTTTATCTTCGATCTGGCCGAACCAATCGAACCTCTCCAGCTCGATATTATAGGGGTGAAGTTTAATCTGGTCGATCCAATGACATTGGAAGTCACTTTAGATAAAGCACATAGTATGAATGAACTGTTCCAGTTACTCGAAGCACAGAATATCCAAGTTCGTAGTATGCGTAACAAATCCAATCGTCTTGAAGAATTGTTTGTGAAAATGGTTGAGAAAAACCTCAATGGAGCTGCGCAATGAATTTAAATCAGCTTGGCGTTGCCCTCTATACCATCATTTATAAAGAAATCCGCCGCTTTATGCGGATCTGGCCCCAAACCCTGCTTCCACCTGCCATTACCATGACTTTATATTTCGTAATTTTTGGCAATCTGGTGGGTTCACGGATTGGAGAAATGGGCGGCTTTAGCTATATGCAGTTCATTGTGCCCGGTTTGATCATGATGGCGGTCATTACCAACAGTTATGCCAACGTATCTTCCAGCTTCTTCAGTTCTAAATTTCAAAAGAGCATTGAAGAACTGATTATGAGTCCGGTACCGCTACATGCAATCCTGTGGGGCTATGTTCTAGGTGGCGTGGCACGTGGTATTTTGGTGGCAATTATTGTGACCAGCATGAGTCTATTTTTTACTGACTTATATATTACTAACTGGTTCGTCACTATATATACAGTACTCGTTACTTCGCTACTGTTTTCATTGGGTGGCTTTATTAATGCGGTATATGCTAAATCCTTTGATGACATCTCGATTATCCCCACTTTTGTGCTGACTCCCCTGACTTATTTGGGTGGTGTATTCTATGCCATCAGTGTTTTAAGCCCTTTTTGGCAAAATCTCTCTTTAATTAACCCGATTGTCTATATGGTGAATGCATTCCGTTTCGGCATTTTAGGTCATAGCGATGTCAATGTTTCCATTTCATTGGCTGTGATTACCTTCTGGTGTGCTGTCTTATACGGTATTGCTTACTATTTATTGTCTCGTGGTTCAGGAATGCGTGAATAATGAGTGTAGAACATTCTCTTCTTGGTAAAGACACCAACTATCCAACAGAATATCAACCCGAGATTCTGTACCCAATCTCACGTGCGCCTGCGCGTGAGAAATATGCTCATATTGAAGCAATTCAACAAGGTACGGACTGGTGGCATATTTTTGAAATATCCTGGTTAAATGCTGCCGGTGTACCACAGGTCGCAATTGGTCGAATGACTTTACCCGCATCTTCTCCAAACTTGATCGAATCCAAATCTCTTAAGCTGTATTTCAACAGTCTGAATTTTGCCAAGTTTGAGTCTAAAGCAGCTTTTATTGCGACAGTCGAACAGGATTTATCTAAAGCCGCTGAAGCGGACGTAAAGCTAAATCTGTTCCATGTAGATGAGCTGGACATTGCCAAGCCTGAAGGAATCTGCCTGGATGAACTGATCCCAGAACGTCTGGAAAATCATCCTGATGCGACGTTATTGGCTCTAGATAATGAAAGTGATGAAAATGTCGAAGTTCAGCTTTATTCACATTTATTAAGAAGTAACTGTCCAGTCACTGGACAACCGGACTGGGGTACAGTATTTATACGCTATCAAGGTAAAAAACCTTGTTATAAGAGCATATTGGCTTATATTATTTCGTATCGTCAGCACAACGGTTTCCACGAACAATGTGTGGAACAGATATTTGCCGATATCTGGCAAAATCTAAAACCGGAAAAGTTGATGGTATATGCGACCTATACACGCCGTGGTGGATTGGATATCAACCCTTGCCGTGTATCGGACTTTACATGGATGCCTCGCCCTATTCGTTTAGCGCGACAATAAGAAACATTGAGGTTTAACGATGCCTTTTTTTGGATTTATTCCTTCAGCAGAACTTTTAAATACAATTCAGACTGCACAGAAAAATAAAAACTCTAGCGAACCGCTGTATCCACTTCGTGACAAAACGGCATTAATGATCAATGATGAGATCATTGATGCCATTTTGACTGAACTTGTACGCAAGTTCCCAGCAAGTGATAAGCGTGATACTGCGGAAAAACTGGCAGGATATATCAAGTCCACGGTAGCAGTCTTGCTCAAGCAGTTATTGGGCAAAGCTCCCAATGAGGTGGTACGTGAATCCATTGCCTTTTCTGAACGCAGTCTGTTTAAGGATCCTGAAGGCAACATCCGTATCGGTGAATCTCTGGATGCCAATCTGGTCACTAACCTTAAGTACCAGTTTGCTGAAGTAAAAGCAGGCAATGAAATCGACAAACAGACCTTGAGCAATCTCTATAAGGAGTTTGGTGAGGCGACTGTGCGTCATTTCATGGTGGATTTTAACAAAACCCTGGATCTGGGCATGATTAAACGTAAAGCGGCGGATATCGGTGCTTCTGCAGTGATCAAGGCAATCAACATTGCTGCGGATAAAATCATCCTGAAATTAAATAAGGATGAACTAAAGGCAATGGCGGAATACCACGATACTTTGTTCTACTCTTAATATAAGTTGATCAAAAAAGCCTGACTAATGTCGGGCTTTTTTATTGCCAATGAAATAGCTTGTTACAGTAAATGCATCTTCACAAGAAAAATGCGTTAAAAATAGCCATACTTTGTCTCTTTTTGTCAAAGCAGTTGGATGTCATTATCCAGTCAATGTTATCTTTAATAGTCCTGAGCAATTGTGTTCTGTTTACAAGATTTTATCGATTTTTTGCCTCTTTTTTCGGGCATAAATAGAAGTGCAGGATGCCCCCTGTTGCCAACTCATTCATGAAATTGGAAATCACTGTCAGATGTTAAAACCACATTTTTATAAAAAACTTAAACGACTTTCTCTGGTATTCGCTGCACTAAGTTTTAGTAGTTTTAGCCAAGCCAATGATTTCCAAACGCATCCCTCTTATTCCGCTTTTAAAATCAAAACCATGCAACAGTATGGTTTAAGTAATGAACAGATTGACTGGGCCATGAATGGTACACGCAATTTGCCGAATGTGCTGAGCATCATGAGTCGTCCAGGTGAAAGCAAACCGTGGTATAGCTATAAAACCAATTTTCTGGCTGAAAGTACCATTCAGCGTGGTGTGCGTTTTAAACAGCAGTATGCCGATACCCTGAATCGTGCTGAACAGCAGTTTGGTGTACCACAAGCGATTATTCTTGGGATTCTGGGAGTAGAAACCGGTTTTGGTAGCAACAAAGGTTCTTTTATCACCCGTGATGCATTAGCCACTCTTGGATTTAATGGTGATCGCCGCAATGAATACTTTCAGGATGAGCTTTCTGCCCTGATTGCCTGGTCGTATAAAGATGGGGTGCCAACCAACTCCGTAGTGGGTTCTTATGCCGGTGCGATCGGTTATCCCCAGTTTATGCCAAGCAATATTCCCAAGTTTGGTGTCGACTATGATGGCAATGGTCATATTGATCTTCGTAACTCTGCTGTGGACGCTATTGGTTCAATTGCCAATTATCTGGCTCAGCATGGCTGGCAACGCAACCAGCCAATTGCTTTCCCTGCACGTTATGTTGGTTCAAATCCGGATGCAATAATTGCCAAGGACCTAACCCAGCCAACACCCTATGGTGTATTAAAAACTCGAGGAATTAGTCCTATGAATCCGATCGTAAAAATCGACGATCTGGATTTAGTCAATGTTATTCAATTGCAAGAAAATTATGGACCGATTTACTATATTACTTATCCAAATTTTCAGGTGATTACCACCTATAATCGCAGCCGAATGTATGCCACTGCTTTGTGGTTGTTAGGTACAGAAATCGTGAGTCGATAAGGCTCTTATTTACCGCAAGACACAAAAGTCAACAAATATTTATGAGAAATAGTTCAAATTCTGGACTTTTTTCATATATTGTTACAATTATGGTTATTTTTTAATCAATTATTGTTTATTTTACGTTCTTTTCAAGACTATTTTAATTAAAGACTAGACAGGCTATTGCCGGCATGAATATTATCCATTTCGTCAAATGTAGTTGCATAAGTTAAATATCAGGCTCGTTTACTTGGTTTTTCAGCACTTTAGATTAACCTTTTGAACCCGCTGCTAGGAGTTGATTCGATGCATTCTTCAATCAAATACTTAATGGCCATTGCCACGACTGTCACACTGACGCAGTCGCAGGCAGAATTGGTCCAGTCATCATCATTAAATAATGATAATGACCGTTCGCGTGTTGCCACACGTGTTCTGAATCGTGAAGCTCAAAGCTTCAATTCAAACTTTACAAATTTAAACAGCCTTTCAATCACTGAGCGTTCTGGCGATAAAGTTCGTCGTGAAACGATTGCAGCTAAAATTGAAATCCCTGAAGATGAGCCTTCAGTGATTGAAAAACTGAACACTGTTGCTTCCAACACAGTTCGTAAATTCAGCCAGACTGGTACAGCATCTTGGTATGGTCGTCAGTTCCACGGCCGTAAAACGGCTAGCGGCGAAACTTTCGACATGAACGGAATGACTGCAGCTCACCGCAGCCTCCCATTGAATTGTTACATTCGTGTGACTAACAAGAACAATGGTAAGAGTGTGGTAGTGAAAGTAAATGACCGTGGTCCATTCCATGGCAACCGTGTACTTGATTTATCTTATGGTGCAGCCAAGCAAATTGGCATCACCAATGCGGGTACTGCCAAAGTTAGTATTGAGCGTGTACAAGGGCCAAACTCTTAAGATTTAGCTTATTAACGCATTTGACCAAAAGCCACAGATAATGTGGCTTTTTTTATGGAATGATTTGCTGTGCTTAAATTAGAACTTATTTCGGATGTACTGTTACTGCGCTTATCCACCCTGCTCGTCTATTGGTCTTTCTCCAGTAAGCTGACTTCCTGACGAGTGCGTTTTGACCACCACCCTGTTCTGCTTTATATTTTAAGAAATAGAAGCAGCAGGAGTGGAAAATGAAAACTGTAACGGAATGGTTTGATGAATACAGCGACAGTCATCAGAACAAGACTAATAAGCTGATCCACTGGGTCTGTGTGCCCACTATCTATTTTTCTATTATCGGTATTCTTGCTCACTTCAGTGCATTACTCACTGCATTACTGGTTGTCTTGGCAATGATCTTTTATACGCGTCTTGATATTGTATTGGCGGTTGCTATGGCAGCACTGACTTTAGTTATGGCCTGGTTGATCTGGATCCTGCCAGTCGGCGTCGGTTTTTATATCGGGCTATTTGTTTTTGCCTGGGTTGGCCAGTTTTATGGGCATAAAGTGGAAGGTAAAAAGCCTTCTTTTTTTAAAGACCTCCAATTCCTTCTTATTGGCCCGATTTGGTGCATGGATGCCTATCTAGGTAAAGTAATTCCTTTTTGGAAAAGTCGCCAAATAAGCGAAATGAAGCGCATTTAGCACTATTTCTCATTTTCCTTCATGGGAAGGACCTTATTGATAGGTTCTTCCTTGATATTTTAACCAGCCGTCAATGTGTTTTCGACCTGGATCATGATGGGTCCAATGAATGACACCTCCCTTTTCGCTATATTCATATTCACCAAAAAATTCGACCACGTCGCCTTTTTGAATATTTGGAATCCGCGGTGCCAGATCAATATTATGAGCGACCAGCACGGTATGGCCATTGTTCAGTTCTAAAATAAACTTCTGATGACGAGACCCTTCATTATCATCTTTTAATATCGCAATCACCTCGCCTGCACCTTGAACCTGAATATCACTTTGTCTTTGCTGATAAGCCTGTTGTATACGTGCAATACCCGTATCTACCGTATTAATATTTGCACGATCAGGCTGCTGTTTATGTTGTTCAGTAGCTTCCTGTACAGGTGTGAAAGTATTGGTCTGTTGCCTGGACTCAGAAAGATCAAGTCCCAAATAAGCAGCAACCAGTAGTACGATGACTGCCCCAATCCCTATATTTGCTTTATTTGCCATCATTCTCCCCTGATCAGTAATGCCTTAATCATAAAAAAAGCCCCATTAAATGGGGCTTTTTCTAACTTTTACCTAAAGGTAAAAATTATTGAGCAGCAGCAGCTTGAGCAGCAGCAACTTC
>NZ_DEZM01000055.1:0-8451 GCF_002364825.1 Acinetobacter sp. UBA3132
GATCTTTTTAATTTTCGATTTATAAAAATTATTGTTTTTTTTATACTATGGGGTACTATAGTATTAATGCTAGCAAATAAGGAGGTCTGATGCCTAATCAGGTTGAAGACAAAAAAAAGATTCTTCTACGCGTCAGAAAGATCAAAGGTCAGACGCAAGCGATTGAAAAAGCGTTAGAAGACAATGTGGAATGTGGTGCAATTCTGCAACAAATATGCTCTGTGCGTGGTGCTATTAATGGTTTGATGAATGAAATGTTGGAGGTTCATTTAAAGGACACTTTAGTATCAGGTGAAACCACAGAACAACAACGAAAAGAAGAATTGGCTGAAATCGCCAAGATTCTAAAATCATATTTAAAATAGATCTGTATAAGGAATTATTCCATGAAGTCACGTGCTGCCGTTGCGTTTGGTCCTGGTCAACCTCTTCAAATTGTTGAAGTTGATGTTGCACCACCGAAGAAAGGTGAAGTATTAATCAAGATCTCCCATACCGGTGTGTGTCATACAGACGCATTTACTTTGTCTGGCGATGATCCTGAAGGTGTTTTTCCCGCTATTCTCGGGCATGAAGGTGCTGGCGTTGTCGTTGAGGTTGGTGAAGGCGTGACTAGCGTCAAACCAGGTGATCATGTAATTCCACTTTACACCGCTGAATGTGGCGAGTGCGTATTCTGTAAATCTGGAAAATCGAACTTGTGTATTTCCGTTCGCGAAACTCAAGGTAGAGGCGTAATGCCAGATGGCACCACTCGTTTTTCCTACAATGGTCAACCGATTTTCCACTATATGGGCTGCTCAACGTTCAGTGAATACACGGTAGTGGCAGAAGTATCATTGGCTAAAATCAATCCTGAAGCCAATCACGAACATGTCTGCTTACTAGGTTGTGGTGTAACAACGGGTATCGGTGCAGTACACAACACGGCTAAAGTACAAGAAGGTGATAGTGTTGCGGTCTTTGGTTTAGGTGGTATTGGTCTAGCAGTCGTACAAGCCGCACGTCAAGCTAAAGCAGGACGTATTATTGTGGTTGACATGAATCCAGATAAATTTGCGCTGGCAAAAGAGTTTGGTGCAACGGACTTCTTGAACCCTAAAGACTACGATAAACCGATCCAGCAAGTCATTGTCGAAATGACTGGCTGGGGTGTAGATCATTCATTTGAATGTATTGGTAACGTGAATGTGATGCGTGCAGCCCTTGAAAGTGCACACCGTGGCTGGGGACAATCTGTAATTATTGGTGTAGCTGGCGCAGGTCAGGAAATCTCTACCCGTCCATTCCAGCTTGTTACTGGTCGTAAATGGCTAGGTTCTGCCTTTGGTGGCGTAAAAGGTCGTACGCAACTTCCAGGAATGGTTGAAGATGCCATGAAAGGTAAAATTCAATTAGAACCATTTGTGACACATACGATGGGCTTGGATCAGATCAATGAAGCCTTTGATCTAATGCATGAAGGTAAGTCAATTCGTACTGTAATTCATTACGAGTAATTGCGTCAGGCCTTATACTTTTCCATGCATGTGCATCATGAATGACATGCATGGAATCCTCCAAAACCGCACATCATCTGTAAAACCGATCTAACTGTGTAGGCATCGTTTATAGGTTCAATCAATCTGCCTACATTTTAAATCTTTATCACTATTCTCTGTGGAGAATGTCAGACTCTTTGTTTACTCGATTTCTCATGAAGTCTTGCTCAACATAGGTAATTGATTATGGAAATAATTGAGAAACATGCTTCTTTTGGTGGATCGCAAGAAGTGTATCGCCATCAGTCAATAGCACTAAACTGTTCAATGAAATTCTCAATATATCTGCCACCTCATGACAAAGATGAGCGGTTGCCAGTTTTATATTGGTTATCAGGACTGACTTGCAACGAACAGAACTTTATTACTAAAGCCGGAGCACAAAAGTATGCGGCTGAACATAAAGTCATAATTGTTGTACCAGATACCAGTCCACGTGGAGAGGATGTACCAGATCATGCAGATTATGATTTAGGCCAAGGCGCAGGATTCTATGTGAATGCAACACAAGCACCCTGGTCACAGCATTTCATAATGTATGATTATATTGTGGAAGAGCTCAGAAATCTGATTGATCTGAATTTTCCGACCAACCAAGTCCAAAGCATTATGGGGCATAGCATGGGTGGTCATGGTGCATTAGTAATTGGGTTAAAAAATCCTGAGCTGTATAAAAGTATTTCTGCTTTTGCGCCAATTGTTGCACCTAGCCAAGTACCTTGGGGGAAAAAGGCTTTCACACACTACCTAGGTGAAACCGAAACTTTATGGAAAAGCTATGATGCGATTGAATTAATCAAAAACGCTGAAGTTCATTTACCTATTTTAGTCGATCAGGGAACAGCTGATGATTTTCTTGAAGAACAGTTAAGGCCTAAGCTTCTGAGTGATATTTGTTTGGAACAAGAATATCCTCTTACACTTAACTTAAGAGAAGGGTATGACCATAGCTATTACTTCATTGCGAGCTTTATAGAGAAACATATAGAGTTTCACAGCAAATTCCTAGCTAAATAACTTTCATAGATATGAGGATGTACATGTTGTTCTTGAATGCCTCTTGAGCAATATAATTTCCAGATAAAGAGGTCAGCTTATAAATCTAAGGGCGAATCAATTGATCCTTATATAACTAAGATTGAATTTAATCATCTCATATCTTAATTTTCTGATTCAAATGTTAATGGTATTAACTTGAATAAATTCATAGCATTATGCCGAAATAAAAAAACCAGATTTTGGCTCAGCTATGGGAATTTTTTTTAACTTTTACACAACAAAACTTTCTGACATGCATACATTAGCAATGTCAGAATCAGTTTGAATTCTAATCAATTGTGGAGTTTTAGTCATGCTTAAAACAGCTTTATATGTCCGTCTTGAAGCTAAACCGGGTAAAGAAGATGAAGTGGAAGCTTTCCTTAAAGCCGGTTTACCTATTGTAATGGAAGAACCTGCGACAGTTGCGTGGTTTGGCTTACGTCTTGGACCTACAACATTTGGTATATTTGATGCATTTCCTGATGAGGCGGGTCGCCAAGCGCATTTATCTGGCAAGGTTGCAGCTGCGTTGATGGCTCAGGCCGAAGAGCTATTTTCAGAGCCACCGTCTATTGAAAAAGTAGATGTTTTGGCGAGTAAACTACCAGCTTAAACCGACACTTAAATGTATGAGTGTGCTGCCTGAAATTTTGAATGAAAGGCAGCACTTCAACCCTGTGAGGTTTGTCAGAGGCTTTTTATTCAAGTTGGGCTACTTTATTTATTGGCTTAATCTCATCATTTAAATGGGTCAATATCCAGAACAGGGCAAGGTAAATAAACGAATGCAACTATTTACATGCTTTATATTGAACCAATCTATCTAATTTACTGTCGCATTTGTACATCTGCTAAACCGTGCCAATCTGCTTTTAAAATATTTAATCATTGCTATTTTGTATGAGCCATTCACTGTTTCAGCCAATGCGTTCACGACCATGTCAATAGTTATACATGTTGATACCTTCCATCCAACAATCGCTCGTGAAAATACATCAATAATAAAAGTGGTATAGAACAAGCCTGAATGTGTTTAACCATCACTAAAGTCGCCAAGCTGAAATAATTTTTATAAAAATAGACGACTGGTCTATTTTTATGTATAGTTAGCACATGGTGCAGTCAAAAGCCGCAGTGTTGTCCAATTTTTTTAAAGTTTATTTGATGAATAACGGTGGTTTTTCAAATCAATTAGTTGATCATCCTAGGATAAAAATATGCTGAATTTTAACTTTTATAATCCGACCCGCATTATTTTTGGTGGCGATACAATAGCTAAAATCAATGACTATGTGCCTACAGAAGCAAAAGTATTAATGTTGTTTGGCGGTGAAAGTGCACGTAAGAATGGTACTTTAGCTGAGGTGCGTGAAGCATTAGGTGCAAGAGAAATTCATGAATTTGGCGGAATTGAGCCGAATCCGAGTTATGAAACCCTCATGAAAGCTGTAGAGCTGATTCATGAACAAAAAATTGATTTCTTGATGGCTGTCGGTGGTGGATCGGTAATTGACGGTACTAAATTTATTGCAGCAGCAGTCAATTATACAGGGGATACATGGGAGATTTTAGAAACCCATGGTACTAAAATTACTCAAGCTTTGCCTTTTGCGAGTGTACTCACCCTTCCGGCAACTGGTTCAGAAATGAATAGCGGTGGGGTAGTCACCAGAAAATCGACCCAAGCCAAATTGTCATTTAGCAGTCCCTATGTTTTTCCGCAATTTTCCGTACTCGATCCGAATAAAACCTTTAGCTTGCCGACGCGCCAGTTAGCAAATGGCGTGGTCGATGCATTTATTCATGTCATGGAACAGTACTTAACTTACCCTGTGAATGCACAAGTACAAGATCGTTTTGCCGAAGGTCTATTGCAAACTCTGATTGAGATTGGACCGAAAATCTTGGACGATTCAGCAGATTATGACACGCGTGCGAATTTGATGTGGGCTGCTAGCATGGCACTGAATGGGCTAATTGGAGCTGGTGTACCACAAGATTGGTCAACCCATTTGATTGGGCATGAGCTCACGGCTTTACATGGTATTGATCATGCTCGTACCTTGGCCATTGTGTTGCCGGCCAATCTACAAGTGCGTCGTCAAGAGAAGCGAGAAAAATTACTACAGTATGCAGCTCGTGTCTGGCAGATTGTCGAAGGTGATGAAGAACAACGTATTGATACTGCTATTGCTCGTACTCGAGCCTTCTTTGAGCAACTTGGATTGCCGACTCGTCTTAGCGATTATGGACTGGGGGAGACAGATATTGAGATCATCATTACGCAACTTAAATCACATAATCTTACACAGCTAGGCGAACATAAAAATGTTTCATTAGAGATCAGTCGCCAAATTCTCGAGATGAGCATCTAAGCTAAATGCGCGTATCTGGCATGCTCTGACCCTGTAACAATGCTCCTCAATCATGAAAATTATCGGAGAAATAACATGAAAATTTTAATCGTTTTAACCTCACATGATCAACTTGGCAATACTGGTAAGAAAACAGGTTTCTGGCTAGAAGAACTTGCTGCACCCTATTACACCTTTATTGACTCTGGTGCTGAAGTTACGCTGGCGTCGCCTCAAGGTGGGCAGCCACCACTAGATCCGAAAAGTAATTTAGCCGATGCTCAAACTGAAACCACTCATCGTTTTGAAGCAGATCCAACTGCAATGCAAGCATTAACACAGACGCATAAACTTAGCGAAATTTCTGTAGCTGATTATGATGCAGTGTTTTATCCAGGCGGGCATGGTCCATTGTGGGATTTAGCAGAAGATCCGATTTCAATTTCTCTGATTGAACAGGCGATTCAGTCTGGCAAACCTGTTGCAGCAGTGTGTCATGCCCCAGGTGTTCTTCGTCATGTGAAAACGAGTAATGGAGCGCCTTTAGTCAGCGGTAAATTAGTGACTGGTTTTAGCAATACTGAGGAGGCTGCTGTAGGCTTGACTGAAATTGTACCATTTTTAGTCGAAGACATGCTTAAAGAAAACGGTGGTCATTATTCTAAAGTAGATGATTGGCAAGTACATGTTCAAGTAGATGGCTTGCTGGTTACTGGACAAAATCCAGCCTCTTCTGCTGCAACCGCTACAGCATTACTTCAATTGTTGAAATAAAGAGTAGCTAGTGTCTGTTGTGGTGCTTAGCAGTGAATAACTTCTGACTCTGAGCAACGGGCGCAATAAGCAAAATAACCCTCATTTAATGGTGAAGGGCCTGAGTGAATAGCTTTCCTTCCTTTATTTTTCTATATACAGGAAGGAAGGGTATTTTTTTAATTGAGATCAATTAAGTCATGATTACTTGGATACAATGAAATGAAAGACAGCAAACTTTTTCAAAACTTAAGCTTAGGCCCTTATGTTTTGCGAAACCGAATTGTATTGCCACCATTAACGCGGTCGCGCAGTACTCAGCCAGGGAATATTCCAAATGAACTGATGGCAACCTATTATCAACAGCGTGCCGGGGCAGGATTTATGGTCACCGAAGGTACGCAAATCGAGCCACGTGGTCAAGGCTATGCTTGGACACCCGGTATTTACAGCTCTGAACAGATTGCTGGATGGCGTAAAGTGACGGAAGCAGTGCATGCTAAAGGAGGCATTATTTTTGCACAGCTTTGGCATGTTGGGCGTGTTTCACATACATCTTTGCAACCCAATCATGCATCACCAGTCGCGCCCTCGGCTATTAGGGCTGATAGTAATGTTAAAGTCTTTATTGAGACCGGGCCCAATGCAGGAACCTTGGCTGATCCTTCCATGCCACGTGCTTTAAGCAATGCAGAGGTTAAAGAATTAGTGCAACTCTATGCTCAAGCAGCACGCAATGCCTTGGCTGCTGGTTTTGATGGGGTTGAAATTCATTGTGCAAATGGTTATTTGGTGAATCAATTTATCTCTGCACATAGTAACCACCGTGAAGATGAATATGGTGGATCACTAAACAATCGTTTGCGTTTTTTACGTGAAGTAGTAGAGGCAGTGGCTGAGGTGGTTGGTGCAGATCGTTTAGGAGTGCGTTTTGCCCCGCTATTTGAAAGTACAGAGGAAGATCGTGTTTACATGGGGTTGGTTGAAGATGATCCACATGTGACTTATATTGAAGCCATAAAAATACTTGAAGAAGTTGGGATTGCCTATTTATCTATTGCAGAAGCTGATTGGGATAATGCACCAGAACTTCCTCATGATTTTCGTAGAGATGTCAGAGACACTTTCAGTGGTCGGATTATTTATGCAGGTCGATATACGGCAGAAAGAGGGACTCGAATTTTAGAGGCAGGACTGGCCGATTTAATTGCATTTGGACGCCCATTTATTGCGAATCCAGATTTACCCGATCGCATCGCCAATGGCTGGCCATTGAATGCAGTAGATGCAAGCACTATGTATGGTGGGACGGAAAAAGGCTATATTGATTATCCAGCTTACGCAGATTAATATTGACTAAGTGAGTTATTTTGCCAACCTTTGTGGTTGGCAAAATAAGGACTTAGGATTGCTGTTGCCAGCATAAATTCTTCTTAAAACAAATTCTTAAAATTTTTTATCTGGGTAATGAGCCAACCAGCCAGTGGAAAAGAAATCAGTTGCGTTACTGGCACTAATACTATGACTTCAATCAACACCATCATCGGGAAACTTTGATGCTGAGTAATTGGCTTTAATAAAGTGAGAACCAGTAATAGTGTGGGATATAAGCCTAAATAACCAACTAAAATACGAGTCATGAGGGCTTTAGAAGGAGAATTCATTGTGCGCTATACTCATGGATTGTAAGTTGATCTAATAGCAGCACATTAATAAGTAATCATTGGGTTGCTATCATTAATTATGTAATTGATATTCAATTTAATTTTTATGAATCTTCACTTTTTAATAGAAATTTAGTTGCTCTTAGAGCTTGATGTAATGGTGTTTTATCTTTTTGCAACTTACTCAGTAATGCTGCACCTAACCACATTTGGTAAAGTACTTGTGCCAACGTCGAGGCCTCAGTATCTGCTTGGATAGACTGATCCTGTTTTCCCAAATCAATTAAAGCAGCAATACGTTGGATTACATTATCGACGCCAGCGGACATAATGGAGCGCATATCTTCAGATAGATCGGCAACTTCTGCGGCAAGTTTCACAATTAAACAGCTATCCGCCCAACCACACTGTGTTTCAGGATCTTCTATCCATAAATTAAAATACTCAATCAGCTTTTGATAAGGGGATTTATCGCTACGCCATACATCATTTAAACGGACTTGATAATTATCTACATAATGCTGTACCAATTCACATCCGAAAGCTTCCTTAGATTGGAAATAATGATAAAACGAGCCTTTAGGGATCTCACAGCTCTGTAAAATTTCCTGTAATCCTACACCGGTAAAACCTTTATGCAAAATCAGGTCTGAACTGGTGTTAAGAATGTGTAAACGCTTCGCTTCAGACTTCTTAATAGGGGTAGGCTTCATATTAATTGTTTACTCTATTGTAAAAAATAGACCAGTCGTATTGTTTTTTATTATAACTCATCTACAATTGATGTAAAGACGTTTTAATCAACAGTTTCAATTATCAATAGAAATACTTTTATACAAAACATGGAGTTATATGTGTGAAAACAGTTATTAATCAACGTATCGTTTTAGCTCAACGGCCAGTCGGTGAGCCAAAACACAGCGATTTTCGTATTGAACAAGTTGAACTCAATGAACTTAAACAAGGCGAGATATTGTTAAAAACCATTTACTTGTCACTCGATCCTTATATGCGTGGTCGCATGAGTGATGCTCCTTCATATGCAGCACCGGTTGAAATTGGCGAAGTGATGGTCGGTGGAACAGTCAGTCAAGTGGT
>NZ_DEZM01000017.1:0-2603 GCF_002364825.1 Acinetobacter sp. UBA3132
TGAGCACAACAGATTGATTACTTGAAATTTTCTAAGAATCAGAAGAGAAAATCCTTATGAACCAGATCTTAGATATAAAAACTAGCCAACAGCAGGCTTTACTTTATTTATTGAATTTCTTAAAACAGCAAGACTATCAATTTACTGCAATTACCCCACTTTCTCATCAACGGATTCTGGATCGTAAACAAAATGATGTAAACAAAGAAATTACGCTAAAGGATATATTTGGCTGGAATCTTGGATTTAAAAAAACAGATCTTGATCCTGCGCTTTTTTCCATACTCGAAGAACATCAGCTTCTCAAAATTCAGGAAAACTTATATTTAAGTCAGGTACGAGTAGCTTCTCTTAACAATGCGTTATTTATTCACTCTGCCTTTCCGACCATAGAACAGGATGCAGTATTTTTTGGCCCAGATACTTATCGTTTTGCCTATCACTTGAAGCAATATTTAGCGAGCCGATCTGATCCATTGAAACGCGCAGTTGAATTATGTTGTGGTACTTCGGCAGCTGCCGTCAGTATCGCAAAAAATTTTCCAGATTATGATGAGTTGATTGTCGCGGATCTTAATCCGAAAGCCCTGTTATATAGTCAAATGAATATCGACTTTGCTGGTTTAAAAAAAATCCATCCGGTACAGAGTGATTTATTTGCAAATCTGCAAGGCCGGTTTGACCTGATTTTTGCCAATCCCCCCTATTTAATCGACCCACATCAACGTCAATACCGGCATGGCGGTGATGAGCTAGATGGCAATGCTCTCTCTTTTCGCATCATTAAAGAAGGTATCCAGCATCTTAATCTACGGGGATGTATATTCTTATATACAGGCGTTACCGTCACTCAGGATGGCAATCGTTTTGTAGAGTATTTAGAAAAATTAATGAAGCAGTATAAAAATATCAGCTGGTCTTATGAAGAGATTGACCCGGACATCTTTGGAGAAGAATTAGAACAACCGGCTTATCAGCATGTGGACAGGATTGCTTTGGCGTTAGTGAAAATTGAAGTCAAAAAATAATATTGTCGTCATTAAAAGCTCTTTATTTAATGTGTAAATACTCAGAAAACTTATAAATTTTATGAAAAATCTATAAAAAATATCCCAGTAATTTATTGATATTTTAAAGATTTATCTTTAATAAAAAACCGGCCTATGCCGGTTTTTTATTAAATCATTTTTTACCAGTTCAGTTCCAAACCGATACTTCCGCCTTGATCACTCGAACTTGATGAAGCGTACTTTCCATAGTACTGACCAAAAATTGAAAGATTGGTAATCGAGGGCATCTTAAAGCCCACATTCATATCAAAACTATTACGTTGTGGTTCACCACCTTGTGTCCTAAAGACATAACCTGGTGCAGAAACAAAACTTGCATCCATTTCTCGTTTGATTGATAACTCATGGCTGAATGCAAAACGGGCATATGGCTGAATCACGCCTTCGCTAAAGACAAAGTTTTTGTCAAACTGCGCACCGATGAATAACGGCGCACTATAGACACTCGTTTTTTCATACTGTAAAGCCAATGGATCTGTACTTTCTAACGCCGATTCGCGGAATGCTTTTGTATCTAGTTGGCTATACTGCGCTCAGATAAACGGGGGCACATTTACACCATCTAATTCAAACAGACGCCCCGTTTCTAGACGCAGACTGTACGCATCTGCCTTAGCTTCACCAGTCAGATTATTTTCAACACCTGCCACCTGAACTATTGGATCTAGAGCAGGATCAATGAATGCATAACGATTCACTTCAGTTGAAACTTGGTCATATCCAATCAAAGCTTTTACGTATGCGTCCTGAATACGATGTGAAGCAAATATATTCACTCCTTCAAAGTCCATTAAACCTGTAGTCAAACGGTCCTGAACTTCATACTGGGTCTTGCCATTGCTGTATGCCACACCAACCAGCGTATTTGGCGATAGCGCATAGTCCAGTCCGACCATGGTACGATAACTGTCGCTATTGACATTTGCCATGCCTGAAGATGTTTTGCCACGTTGCTCCTGTTCGCCATTGTGACCTGCGATCCATAAGCTCCATTTATTATCTTCCAGACAGTTTTTCACATCTGTACGTGCAGAACCGGCTTCATTTTCAGCTGAACAACTTACTGTAGCAAATCCATTATTTTGGGCATGTGCCGATTTCGAACGCCAAAAATCGATATGCATCGAAAGGTCTGACATCACACCTGCATTTTGGGTGAAATACAATTGTTGGCTAGCCACACTCCCTTCACCACTCAATAGATTATATGTTTCCTGTAAAGCCTCTAGATCAGGTCGGTAGAATAGTGGTGCTGCAACAGGTCTAAATGTTGCAATTTCTGCTAACTGGATTTGATTAATCGCTTCACCCAAACTTGCAGCATTTTGGCTTAAACCAGTAGGTGCAAAATTAATATTTGAAACAATCGCACCGTTACCATTCATTAAGCTACGATTATAGCTCGCAACAGCAGAAGCAACCGCATCTAGTTTTAAAGCACTGATATCAACTGTATTCGCATTGATAAAATTAAGTGCAAAATCACCAGGTTTAACATAGCCTGAATCCATAATATTAGGGCGTGTCCTCATT
>NZ_DEZM01000028.1:0-6695 GCF_002364825.1 Acinetobacter sp. UBA3132
GTGGCTAAATTAGATGCCGATGTTTCATATGGTGTAGCGGGTCAAATTGGATTTAATTTCCAACCAGCAGATGCTAAAAATTGGGGTGTGTTTGTGGATGCACGTTACGCAGATCTAAATACAGATCTTGAAGCAAAAACTGCTGATGGTACAAAAATCGATTTAGGCGAATTTGGTATTGATCCTTGGGTCTACACTATTGGCTATAGCTACAAATTCTAAGTTTTGGAATTATCCAAAAGCCTTATCTACGGATAGGGCTTTTTTTTGCAAAATAACAACGATTTATAACGTGATTTAATTGAGCAGATTCGCCCTGTTCAAATATATTGAATGCAATAAAGTTAAAGATAATCTGAATACAATAAAGAGAATAGGAAGATCAAGAATGAAGTGGTTGCTTAGAAGTGGATTGGTCTTCTTTGTGGTCTGGACGACCCAAAGCCATGCAGCAAGTTTTGACTGCCAGAAAGCCCAGTCACAAACTGAGAAAGCGATTTGCCAAAATCGTGTACTGAATGATGCCGATGTCAAAATGGCCACCAGCTATAATATTATCCGTCATCTTGTGCCGATGGGGACACGTTCGGTCATTCAGCGAGATCAGATCAAGTGGTTGCAGTTTCGTGATCAGTGTCAGGAGTCTGTCGACTGTCTGACGCAGGTGTATAAAATGCGCCAGCAACAGATCGACTTGCAATTTGACCGGGTCTATCGTCAAGGACCATTTTAAGTGGTGAATTTTTTTGCATGAAAATCACTAGATACTATTGAAAATTAAACAACTCACTCCATTCATATAGGCATCAGCTTAAGTCTGTTTCCAAGAATGAAAGGAGTAAAGAATGAGCGAGTCAAACGCACAAAAGCATAGTTTCCAGGCCGAGGTGGCGCAGTTACTGCACCTCGTGACACATTCGCTATACTCAAACCCTGAAATTTTCCTGCGTGAATTGATTTCAAATGCTTCAGATGCATGTGATAAGTTACGCTTTGAAGGGATCAATCATCCTGAATATTATGAAAATGAACCTGACCTGCGTGTACGGGTTAGCCTCGATCAAGACAACAAAACCATTACTATTTCAGACAATGGCATTGGCTTAAGCCAGCAAGAAGCCATTGATAATCTGGGGACGATTGCCAAATCAGGGACCAAAGACTTTATGTCGAAACTCACTGGTGATCAAAAAGCTGATGCTCAGCTGATCGGTCAGTTCGGTGTAGGTTTCTATTCAGGTTTCATCGTAGCGGATAAGATCACCGTAGAATCCCGTCGTGCAGGCACGGATAAGTCTGAAGGTGTTCGCTGGATCAGTGGCGGTACGGGTGATTTCGAAGTTGAACAGATCACTAAAGAAGGCCGGGGTACGGACATCATCCTGCATTTGCGTGAAGATGCTCTGGATTATCTGCAAAGCTATAAAGTAAAGCAGATTATTAATAAATATTCTGACCATATCAGCCTGCCTATCCAGATGCAGAAAGAAGTCTGGCAGGAAGAAGAAGCTGCAGAGGGTGAAACACCAAAAGGTGGTCAATATGTGAAGACGGACGAGTGGGAAGCGATCAACTCTGCCAGTGCTTTATGGACCCGTAATAAATCTGAGATTACTGAAGAACAGTATGTCGAGTTTTATAAGAACCTGACTCATGACTTTGCTGCACCGCTGGCTTGGGCGCATAACCGTGTTGAAGGTAGCACAGAATACACCCAACTGCTTTATGTACCAAGCAAGGCTCCACAGGATATTTTCACCCGTGATGCCAAAGCAGGGATCAAGCTGTATGTGAAACGTGTCTTCATTATGGATGATGCGGATAACCTGATTCCAAACTATCTGCGCTTTGTACAAGGTGTAGTAGATAGTGCAGATTTACCATTAAATGTAAGCCGCGAATTACTACAGGAAAGCCGTGACGTCAAAACGATTCGTGAAGGCAATACCCGTCGTATCCTGACCATGCTGGATAATCTGGCCAAGTCTGAAGATGAAAAAGATCAGGAAAACTTCAAAACTTTCTACCGTGAATTTGGTGCTGTGCTGAAAGAAGGTTTGGGTGAAGATTTTAGTAACCGTGAACGCATCCTGAAATTACTGCGTTATGCGACCTCAACCAATGATGAAATCAGTACTTCATTGGCAGACTATAAAGCTCGCATGAAGGAAGGTCAAAAGGCTATTTATTATGTAACGGCTGACAGTCTGAATGCAGCGAAAAATTCTCCTCAGCTGGAACTGTTCAAGAAAAAAGGCATTGAAGTTCTCCTCATGTCTGAGCGCGTAGATGAATGGGCAATGAACTTCGTGCATGAATTTGATGGTACGCCGTTGCAGAATGTATCTAAGGGTGCAGTAGATCTCGGTGATCTGCAAGATGCTGAAGAGAAGAAAGCGCTTGAAGCAGCTGCTGAGCAGTTTAAGCCTGTAGTCGATAAACTTACGGATTCCTTGAAGGATAAAACTAAGGAAGTGCGTGTAACAACTCGTCTGGTAGATTCACCAGCCTGTCTGGTGACAGGAGAAGGGGAGTTATCACCACAATTGATCCGGATGCTGAAAGATGCGGGCCAGCCTGTACCGGATATGAAACCAATTTTAGAGATCAACCCTGAACATCCATTAGTGAAAAAACTGGAAGGCACTACCCAGTTTGATGACCTGGCCAATGTCATCTTTGATCAGGCGGTGATTGCTGAAGGTGGTTTACCAGAGAATCCGGCGGAGTATGTAAAGCGTATTAACAGTCTGTTATTAGCTTAATTTTCAGAGTTAGAAAAACCCTTCTTATAGAAGGGTTTTTTTATGACTATTCACTGGAAATATTAGACTATAAAAGGGCTTTAATCTGGAAAACCCATCATCAAAATAAAAAAATACATTAAAGTATTTCATTTGATAAACAGATAATAAAATAAAAAATAATTTATAATAACGATTGTTAAGTTAATAGAGATATAGATCATGAAATCAGTAATTGTAATGAGTTTGGCAACTGCTGTACTTATGTCCACAAGCCAGCTTGCTATGGCGAATACCAGTGCTGAAAAAGTGGTGCGTACTGATCGTATAAGTTTCTATAAACCTATGAAAATGGAAGCTCAACAGGTTGAACGTGTACAGCGTACCGATCGTGTAGTGTTTAACAAAGCCACTCTGGATCAGCCATCTTTGCAACCTAAACGTGTAATGCGTACAGACCGTATTATGTTTAGCAAAATTTAATGAATGACGATTGTATCGGATTGAAAAAGCCCATCTGACATGGGCTTTTTGCATATATAGCACTACTGATTTTAGAAAATAGCTTCTAAGCGGACTGCGGCACCTAGGTAATGACTCCGATCCTCACGGTGGTCATTTAAATAATTGACATCAGTCTGCACAAAGAACCATTCACGAAGAAAAGGCTGGCGCCAAGAGGCATAGGGTCCCCAAGTATTCAGGCGTAGATCTTTGTCATTCATATAACCCCCAGTATAGAGGCCGTAACTGAAGCGGTGAGCATTAAAGAACTGGTGCTGTCGAAAACTGTAATTATTCCAGCGTAAATCATCATCCTGTTCATCTGCATAGATCAGGCTGAACTGGTTAGAGAGAAAAGGTTGATTAGGGCGCGCATGGGTTAATTCCAGGTTGGTTCGCAGATAGTTTTCACTATCAATCCCGTAACGATAGATCTGTTCGGCATGAAATGAGAAGTCATTATGTAGTGCCCAATCTCGACTTGCTTTTACACGGACATAGATATCATCGCCAGAACGAACCCCCAGATCCAGATCAGTTTCAAAAGGGAGTTTTTTAGAAAGTTCCGACCAGCGCAATGCGAGAGAGCTGTTATTTTCTCGTGTCCGGCTACGGTCCAGCCGTCTGTCAGGCGCATTGCCTGGATTCTCATTGGTAATTGTGACATTGTCATTCAGTTCATTATCGAGGCTGTCATCACCAAAAACCACACTGAGTTTACGCTCTAATGTGGGAAGCTTGATTCTGCCACGAATACGGGGTTTGACTTCATATTCATCATATTTGTTCCAGCTATTATCCACGATCACCCTCAGGGTCGCACGTGCAGGTTCATTTTCATCAGGGTCACCAAACCAGTTGTCAATTTTATTTGCAGTACGGTTAGTCCAGTGACGAATCCCTTTTTGTTTTCGATCTACCCAGGTATTTTCCTCAGTCTCATGGGTACTGGGAACGATAGGTTCACTCGACTGCTCCGGTAAAAAGGTAGGTGTGCTATCTATGAATCGCGGAATATAGTCAAGGAAACTAAAGCTTTTGGAAGGCTCTGCTTCCTGCTCATCAGCCTCGGCTGTTTGACTTGTATCAGAAGATTGATCAAGCCCGGCCCAAAGTATCGGGCTAACACTTGTTAAACTGATCAGTAAGAAAGATGCGGGCAAAATCCGGCTTTTTTTCATAGGGCTATTCTTGCTCTTTTTCTTTATATTTCAAGAATAAGTTTGCAGAATTGCATCTAATAAAAGCAACCAGAACTACAAAATTACATCAATTTTTCCAAAGCCTTATCTAGGATGCTTGCATAAAGTTCTGCTACCGCCACAGGCTCTTTAATCTCCAGCAGAATCTGGTGGATCAGCTGCCAGTTAATTTGCTGATCACGTTTCAGAATCAAGCACGGGTACATCTGTTCCGTGGAAGACAGCTTGAGACGTTGTTCCCCATGAATTACACGTAATTTTTGACGTTCCTGTAGTAACAGGAGGGGAGTATGAAAGTTGGCTGGCTGCTCATCAAATAGAATAAATTTTTTGGTGGTAATCTGATGCAGAGGAATAAATGGGAAATAATCCTTTTGTTGCCAGATCAAGCGGGCCTGTTCAGAATAAGTTTGATAGAGCGAATCAAGCTGTAAGAATTTAGTACTTAATTCAACAGCGCTAATCGTTTTAATAGCAGCAATATGATAATTCTGTTGTTGTCCCCAGAACTGCATTAACTGTATGGCTTGCTGCCATTCACTTGTCCCTAATAGCATACAATAGTGGCTAAAGCGTCCCGTGCTATCTATCTGCTCAGCCAAGTAAACTGGTTGAGAGTTCCAGTCTATATGTGCCTGATAATGCCAAGCCATTTTGAGATGTTGCAGGGATGAATCAGAAGCCAGTCTTAATTCAAAAAGATGATGATTACCTATTTCGACCAAGCTAACATCAGAAACCTGAAATAATAAATCCTGAAATTCTAGAGTCGCTGGAATATCGGGTACTGCGACGCTTGCTTTATTCTCTACTTGTGGTTCGTCTGGCTCTGAATGACTTAAATCTAATTCTGCTAAAGGTACGATTGTCTGAAGCACATTTGAAGCTTTTTGTTGAACGGGTAAAATTTGAGGATTCGCCCAAATCTCATGTTTGGAGATATAAGTATTTATAGACGGTTCAGGAAGCTTATCTTCAACCATCTCTAAAGACAATGGGGTTGCAGTAGCTTGTAATTCATGATCACTTTTCAAACATGAAGAAAGCTGTTGCTGGTGTAACAGCCAGCCAAAGCTCTGCTCTATATCAAGGTTCCATTCACTGATCAATGCAGTACGTTGAGGTGCTGGGATCAGCCAGATTTGCCAGCCACGTTTAGGATCATGCAAGAAAGCCCAACCTGAAAGCGGGTGAGCATACAGGGCTTCCTTTAGATGATCTGCATTGAGAAAAAAACCACGGAAGCTATGGTAATAATGGGTTTCTCGAGCAAATTCCTGTGCAGCAAGTTCAGGTTGAAGCCGAGTTTTGAATGCCAGCAGCTGTTTCTTGAAAACAGGCTCATTGCACTGCTGGAAAATTTCTTGCACACGTTTTTTAGAGCGGACTACTTCATATAAGCTGAGACTACGATGATCCAGATCATATCCTAATTCATGCAGTTCTTTAATCAGACGTACTTTTTCAAGAGCATTCATCATCGTCATCTATTATAAATATTTAAGTGCTTTATCCAGGCTTTTGGCCAGAATGATATTGGCGGCCAGTTCAATCAGTTTATATTCAGTTGAGTTAGGATCGGTATAACGTTCGGCTAACTGCAACAGATGATCAACCGGAATCGCCTGTGGTGAAATTTGACCTTGTACTAAAGCTTGCAATTCATTCATGACAAAACTTGTCACATATAAAAAATGATCATTTTTTGATTATATGGAGGAAAATATAAAAATGTTATTTTTTATCAATTATTTTCTAGAAATGTAGCGCGATAAAATTTTGAAGGGTGTGGAAGATCACCTGGATGAATCATGGATCAAAATATTTAGGTAATTGAAATAAGCTTGAATATAAATTTAATCGTTTTCTGTCATGTAGTACTGCAAAAATAAAAAACAGGCTGAATATTTCAGCCTGTTTTTTTTAAGAAAGAAGCTAGAAAATTAAGCTTCTTTTACAGTTTCAGCAGTATCCGCCGCAACAGTTTCAACTGCAGCCGCTTTTTTTGCTGGAAAGTCAGGTGTGTAGACAATTTGCGCAGTTGCAGTTACTGAAAGTGCCATTACCGTTGCAGCCAGAACAAATTTAATTGCGTTCATAATATGACCTTTATAAGCTGATGTTCAATATATTGAACTGGGAGAAAATCGAACCTTATTTGTGTGAAAATGATACCAAAGCGGCAGTATTAAAAAATGATTGATTCGGCAATTTTATAAAAAATAATAAAATTTTATTTATAAAA
>NZ_DEZM01000030.1:0-4017 GCF_002364825.1 Acinetobacter sp. UBA3132
GAGTGATGTTGTTGATTGCTTATATTGCACCAATGCCGGATGGGGAGAAGAGGGTTTGAATCTAAATTAACTACATTTGAGCGTTAATTTAATCTCCCAAACCCTGCAAGCTTTAAGCAATGTGCAAGGAAAAGAGCGGCTTTTTATGACAATTCCTCTCTTTGTAAAGCGAGGTTAGGAGGGATTTAAAAAAAGTTATTTTAAATCCGGCTCCCTCTTCAATTCCTTCTCATTGGCATATTGATCAACATCTTCATTTTTTAGCGGACGCGCAAGCGGATGATCTACAAAGCCCATTTTTGGTACAGGAATCTCAATATGATTTTCCAGGAAACCATTACGAATGCGTTCCTGCATTTCATCACGAACTTTTAAAAAGTTTTCACCTTGGCACCAGACTGCAAATAGTAATTCAATGGATGATTCCCGGAAAGCAGTTACTGTCACAGCTGGTTTTGGATCAGCAAGCACCATTGGATATTTGTTTGCTACATCTAGCAGCACTTCACGAACCTTGATAATGTCTTCATGGAAATTAATCGCCAATGTGATCGGAATTCGCCGGATCGGAAATTTGGACAGGTTGTGTACCGGGGCACGGATCAGTTGCTCATTCGGCAACCGGACATAGATGTTATCCTGGGTTAATAATTTGACTGAGAGCAGGTCAATCGAAATGACTTCACCTTCAATGGTATGCCCACGAATCAGGGTAATCTGAATGGTATCACCAACTTCAAAAGAACCTTCACCAATCAGGAACATACCGCTGATCAGGTTAGATGCTGAGGTCTGAGATGCGAAACCCAGTGCAACTGTCAAAATACCTGCTGCACCTAAGAAGACACTGAGCTTAAAGCCAGCTTCCTTTAAGCTGGCCATGACAAACAGCAGGAAAATGAAGTAAAAAATCCCACGACGCCAGACCATTTGCTGATGGGCATTAAAGCGTAGACCAATCGTCCGGATAAAGGCATTCGAGAAAAAACGTGCAATTAAAAAACCAATAAAACACAGTACGATTGCGACAGCAATTTCTGTCAGCCGATCAGTATTGATACTGGTAAATACGCCTTTCAGGCTATTGGTGACTTCAGCAGAAATACTTGAGTTTGCCATTAGCCGTCCTTAAAAGAATGAATCAAACATATTGAACAGGTTGCCTGCAGGGTCACGTGGCGGATGTAGATAGTCCACTTCACCGGCATGTGGTGGGGTACGGTTTTCAATCCGAATTCGAGGTGGGCGATCCAGACCTTCATGCAGGACTTTAATTTGCGAGGTCCAAAGACGTCCCGTGCTGGCACTGAAAAACAGTGGTAGGGCGGGCACGGGTACATTCATACGGTCAAAGCGCAGTTGCTGATTACTGGTATTGTGGAATTCAATTGGGGTTACAGCACGAAATGCACGCGGCGTCAGCTGTTTTAGCTCAGTACGACCATCGACTGCTGTGGCATAACAAATTTCCCCAGAACGATGATTCGGGCCAAACCAGGTATCTTTGGGTAGAATTACCGGAACATCAAAAATTGGATTTCGCTGTCCATCGACAAAGCCGGCAATCCACAGTGGCGTACTGATATATAGGGTTCCGCGTTGCCCGGCAGGAATATAAATGGGATCGACGGGTTTGATCACTACAGAACGATCTGCCAGACGAGGCATGAGTCGCAGTTTACTTTTGGTGGACTTGAACATATAGCGTTCAATTTTCACTGGCTGGGGAAAGGCAAAATGGGGATCTTCGATCTGGTACCATTTCTGCTCATAGTCAAACTGTACCACAGGGCGGTAATACTCCAGACGCCATTCCTGCAAGCCACGTGTCAGACGGAACAGCAGCGAACCAAATTGCCAGGCTTTGGACTCATTTATTTCAAAATTCTGTTCCCCCCACCAATGAATAGAGGGCTGAGCAGAGGAAAAATCAACTTGATCGTGTGGCAATGCGGCTGTCCTTTCGTACTAAATCTTTCTAAACATACTTCACGCTGTCATGTGCTTAGAGTACACTCAATTTAAATTTTTTCACTATTATTATAATTCTACGATGCAAGTACTGAAACAATTACAAATCCCTTATAGTTTTGCCAAACGCCATGGGGTGTTGTTGCGTTATGAAGGGGATCAGGTCTTTATCGTCCGTCGTGATAATACCTCGATGCTTGCATTGCAGGAAGCACGCCGTTTTTTAGGCCATCCTGCCCAGTATCAGCTCTGCAATGATCACGAATTTAACCAATTACTCAGTAGCAGTTTCGCTGGAGACAGTGGCGAATCACAACAAGTCGCAGCTGGTCTGGAAGACCATCCAGATTTGCTTAGTCTGGCCGATTCTGTCCCTGAAGCTGAAGATTTAATGGATCAGGAAGATGATGCGCCGATTGTCCGCCTGATCAATGCCTTACTTTCAGAAGCAATCCGTGTGGGTGCTTCCGATATTCATATTGAATCCTTTGAGAAGAAACTTTCAGTCCGCTTGCGGGTTGATGGTCAGTTACGCGAAATTGTACAGCCACGCCGTGAACTGGCACCGCTGTTAGTCTCGCGGATTAAAGTCATGGCCAAGCTGGATATTGCGGAAAAGCGTATTCCCCAAGACGGTCGTATTTCGTTGCGCCTAGCAGGGCGTGAAGTCGATGTCCGTGTTTCTACCTTGCCATCTTCGTATGGGGAGCGCGTGGTAATGCGTCTATTGGACAAACAGGCGGGTCGCCTGAACATGACCCATTTGGGTTTAAGGAATAATGATTACGATCGCCTCAAGACTTTGGTGCATCGTCCACACGGAATTATTCTAGTCACTGGCCCAACTGGTTCGGGTAAAACGACGACACTTTATGCAGCACTTTCCGATCTGAATGATGGTTCCAAGAATATCCTGACTGCGGAAGATCCGGTCGAGTATCAATTGGAAGGTATTGGGCAGACGCAGGTAAATACCAAAGTGGATATGACCTTTGCCCGTGCTTTAAAAGCGATGCTACGTCAGGATCCCGATGTTGTCATGGTGGGTGAGATTCGTGACCTAGAAACAGCAGAAATAGCAGTACAGGCTTCTTTAACAGGTCACCTGGTTTTATCAACCCTGCATACCAATACTGCAATTGGTGCAGTAACCCGTCTTAAAGACATGGGGATTGAACCTTTCTTATTATCCAGTTCACTGATCGGGGTGGTTGCCCAGCGTCTGGTACGTACTCTCTGTTCACATTGTGCGACCTGGCATGTAGCGGATGAATTTGAACAAGGTCTGTTTGCCCATGTCCATAATGGGACACAATTAGAATTACCACAGCCAAAAGGTTGTGAACGCTGCTCACATACAGGCTTTACTGGTCGAACTGCGATCTATGAAATTGTCCCGGTGGATGAGCATATGCGCCGTCTGATTCATGGTAATGCACCAGAATACGAGTTAGAAAGTTACGCACGTCAACAATCTGGTTCTATTCGTGATGATGGCTTACGTAAAGTGCTGGCAGGTAAGACGACGGTGGAAGAAGTACTGCGTGTCACCAACGAAGCAGCAGAACTAGCTTAATGATAGAACTGTTAAAAAGTAGCCAGTTGGACTGCTTTTTAATAAATTACCACAAGTCGATAATTTTCTTCATGAGTTGGGCACGCAATGGAGCGATTGGATTGCCGGCATTGCGTTGAGTCTCATTTTTATAAAAATTTTGCCAGGTTTTCGCTATTTCTACAGTTAAACCCACCTGTTTCATCTTTTCAACATCAGCTTTACTAACATGTTTTAAACGTGTTTCTGCATCTTGAGGGCCTGTGCCCCAGCCAATTACATCTTGCCCAAACTCAGGCAGGCTCATGTTATGCGGTGTAGGAGGAATAGCAAGTCGATCAATATCTAGATTCACCAAGGATTTGACTTGAGGGCGAATTTTTTCAGAAACTTGCACATCTGCAAGAGAGGAGATAGGGATACTTAAAAACAGTGTGATGAGGAGAAGAGGCTTTTACATCAAAATAAACTCAATAATAAATGCGAATAAG
>NZ_DEZM01000030.1:4158-4838 GCF_002364825.1 Acinetobacter sp. UBA3132
CGAATAAGAATTATTATATATAACTATCTGTCTAATTGTTATCTTTTTGAAATAGGAAGATGAAAACAGTATTTAAAAAGCTGAAGACCCGCCAACTAAGAATTGAATTTTTATACTGGATCAAGGCTATCCTGAAAACAGATTTTTCAGGATAGCTGTCTACTGGATCTTAAGTAATCACATTTAGCGTGACATCAATATTATTACGGGTGGCATTAGAATATGGGCAGACAATGTGCGCAGCATCCACCAGCTTTTGAGCTTCGTCCTGATCCATACCTTCCAGATGAACATTTAGGGTAACTTCAATACCAAAGCCAGTTGGGATCGGACCAATCCCTACCTCACCTTCAATATAAGCCTCTTTACTCATATTCAGTTTGTCTCGATTAGCCACAAATTTCATCGCCCCTAAAAAGCAGGCTGAATAGCCAGCAGCAAAGAGCTGTTCAGGATTGGTACCACCGCCTGAACCACCCATTTCCTTTGGTACTGCGAGTTGTATATCCAGCAGTTGATCATCCGTAGTAACCCGACCATCGCGGCCACCTGTTGCTTTGGCATGGGCGGTATAGACAGTTTTTTCTAATGACATGATATGAATCCCTGTTATTTTTTCATGGAGTTTCTATGCTCGATGATTTTTAAACAGGAATAAGCAGGGATTTTGTTATTTTATG
>NZ_DEZM01000180.1:0-12031 GCF_002364825.1 Acinetobacter sp. UBA3132
GATGCCACAGGATCTGGTACATCCAAATGCCAAGGCACAAAGTATCCTGTTAAATAATGCTTATCCATATATTAAAGGCGCCCTCTAAGGCGCCTTTAATATCATTCATTCTTAAATTCAAATTAGAAATCAAAAAAGGTGACTTCACCAGTTTCCAGTGAGTATTCAGCACCCACTACCAGTAATTTGCCTTGTGCAATGAGATTTTCCAGTACTGCTGAACCATGACGTAACTGGTTCACGGAAGCAAATACATTCGAACGCACTGCATGCTTAGACAGTTTGTTGAGGTCATCCTTCAGTTCAGTCTGCATCAGAATTTCAACTGATGGACGTACACGGTTAACAATTGACATCAGATTTGCAGATGGCGGAGTTGCCGGATTGGTTAGTGCTTCAATCGTAGAATGAATTGCGCCACAATGGGTATGACCCAAAACAATGACTACAGGACAACCAAAGCTTTCTGCAGCAAACTCAACACTACCAACCTGAGACGGCGCGACAATATTCCCTGCTACGCGAATGACAAACAGATCACCCAGACCTTGGTCAAATACCATTTCTGCTGGCACACGTGAATCTGAACATCCTAAAACAATAGCAAATGGTTCCTGACTTTCTGCCATTTCAGCACGTTGCTGATGCGATAATAATTTTAAATGCTGCGTTTCACCGTTGACAAAGCGTTGGTTACCCTTTTTAAGACGTTCTATAGCTTCCTGAGCTGTGAGCATTCGTGTTTACCACCGTTGTTTTAAGTTGCAATATTTTAATCCTCTGATTTATGAATGTCACTTGCAAAAAATCAGCTTGTCTAAATTTCTATCAGTAGACCTGTATCACACTAATATTTCAATTTTAATCAGAGTTCACATGAAAACTGAATTTTTTTCACTTATATGGATAACTTATTGGTGACATTACTTCACAATTATTTACAATAGAAATAACTCTATGATTTTATCCGAACAAGGTGGATTTGCTTCAGGATAAAACTGTTTTGAACAGTACACTGGATGCAAGACAAGGAATGTGACGCCATGATAAGAAAATTAATAAAGCGCTCAAAATTACTCTGCGCCATGACCCTAATATTAGCCCCAAGCTTCAGCACACTAAGTCAGGCCCAAGTCAGTTTTCCTACGCGTGCTCAGCCAGGCAATAATATTCTTAGCCAGTATCTGGTTCAGGAACGGCTACAGGCGGGTCTGAAAAGCAAAACGCTGAAAGTCGGTCATATTTCCTGGAGCTATAACGAGGGCGGGAATGTCAATAAACCCTCTATTTTACTGATTCATGGTCTGGCGGGCACCAAAGACGACTGGAATCGTGTCGCACGATTTCTTACCCCTTATTATCATGTGATCGTTCCCGATTTACCCAATAATGGTGACACCCGTACACCCGCAGATTTTGATTTCTCAGTACCGAATGTAACCTCTCAACTGCGTATCTTTCTGGAAGCTTTGGATGTCGATGAGAATCTGCATGTTGCTGGACATTCTCTAGGGGGGTCGATTGCCACAGTTTATGCTTCTCAATATCCTTTCGATACGCAAAGCCTGTTCTTACTGAATAGTGCCGGAATCTATAAAAACGCCAATACGCGCTATACCCGTGATCCATATGCTTTAAAGAACCTGATTGTAAGCAAACCGGGAGATCTGGAAGATGTCAGTCATAAACTGATGCAGCATCCGCCTGCTCTCTCAGATCAGTTAAAACACGCCCAGGAAAAACTGCTGATTTCCCGTTCCGAGCAGACCAGCAAAGCCATTGATCAAATTGTCATGCTGAGCCGGATTTATACCCCGGAAACATTTGCTCGTTTGACCCGTACTGTAGAAGCACCAACGTTGATTTTATGGGGTAAGCAGGATCGTATTATTAATGTTGAAGTAGCTAAAGAGCTGCACTCTCTATTTAAACGTGCCGAAACACCAGTGATTCTGAACAATGTTGGTCATATACCGATTCTTGAAGCAGAAAGACAGGTTGCACAGTATTATTTACCTTTTCTTGCAAAGACACAGACCCTAAAAAATCCACTTGCTGATAAACTCATCCCTTTAAATTAACTTTTAGAATCAATATGCAGAAACACCCGATGATTGAGCAATTGATCGAAGCTCAGCTTGACTTTCTAGATCAGTCATTTGCTCAATCTGAAACGATTCAAAATGAGTTTCAGACTTTTTATCTCTGGTTCCGCAAACAGACCCTGAAAGATCTGTGGAGTCCGATGCAAATTAACCTGCTATTGCAAAAACAAATATTAGGCACAGCAGCCAGCTCTTTTCTGATTGAACAGATTGCAGAACATATCCGTTTTGCTCTGGTCCACCCTGCAAATGACAACACCAAGATTGCCGATGTGATTCCAGTACTGACTATTGATAAGATTGCCCAGTATGTCGCAAGTAAAAGTGGCCATCGTCAGCGCCTGATCAAGAAAGTGGTGAATAATCCGGCCTTCTCTGCCATGATCAGCCAATTGATCCAACATTCAATTCAGGATTATCTGGATAATTCAGTAATTGCCAAAAGCGTACCCGGTGTTTCCCGCTTTATGAAAATGGGCAAATCTGTACTGGAAAATGTGACTGATACCAGTCTGGACAATACCATTGCCAAATACTTGCAAAAGAATATTCTCAAGCTTGGCCAGTTGAGTGAAAATATCCTGAACCAGCATTTTGATGATGAAAAACTCTATCATTTTCAAGCGAATCTCTGGCATAAAATCAAAGACATGCCTCTGTCCGTATTAAAGAATTATATTGAAGTACAAGACCTGACCCAGACTGTGAATTTGGGCCATGAGATCTGGGATCACATGCGCCAGACCGATTATCTGCAACAGCAGATACAGGATGGCGTACATGCCTGGTATGTCCGTAATCAGGAGCACACTTTTGATCTACTACTTCGTGATCTGAATATCAATGAGTCGCTGATTCAGCATGAATTAAATGAATTACTGGTCCCTGTCATTCAGCAGATGATTTCACAAGGTCATTTACGTGAACGTGCGCGCCAATATCTGGAACAGTTTTATTATTCCGAAAGTACACTGAATATCTTAAAGATTGAATAATAAAAAAAGCCGCTTCACGCGGCTTTTTTTATACTCACAGATTTAGAATTTTGCATTTAAGCTGATACCGTAACGACGACCATCTAATAATTGGTCACCATCAATATCTTCTGCTTTTTCATCCAGCAGATTATAGACCCCAAATTTACCTGTCAGGCTCGGGCTAAATTTGTAGTTAAAACCAAGGTCTATAAATTGATAGCCTGGATTCGGCTGGGCTATAGAGGTACGACTCAGGTAAGCAGATGTTTCAGAACGATGGTGCAAGCGGCTCCATACATTTAATGCATCGCTTAATTCATAATCTACCCCGATATTGAACATATGTTCTGGCATCTGGTTCAGTGGCTGACCTTTAAAATCACCCGACTTAAACTCGGAATCTGTATAAGTATAATTTGCAGTTAATGTCGTATAGTCATTTAAAGTAGCTTCTAAAGTAGCTTCCACACCACGAATTTCTGCTTCATCCACGTTAATACGCTCACTGATGAAGTAAAACGGCGTGTCTCCTTCGAAACATGTCCAGTTTTGCCAGTTATTTCGGTTTGTCGTTGTACCATCGGTATCGGTTTCACAGGCACGCACTTCGGTAATACGGTCTTCATATTTAGTGATAAAGCCGGTAATAGAAGTACTGATATAATCATTTTTCCAGTTGAAGCCCAGTTCAGTAGATAGACTCGATTCAGGTTCTAAATCCGGATTCGCACGAATGATGCCACGCCCTGTTGGTAATGGTGAACCGCTACCACCGGTAACACTATAGAAACCTTCAGTGGCTGCACGAATATCAGGTTGTTTATAACCTGTAGCTACACCGCCTTTTACAACAAAATTATCATTTATAGCGTACACCCCATACAGACGTGGTGATAAATGACCACTATAGTTTTCATCATGGTCATAACGTAGGCCGGCTGTTAAATCGAAACGATCTGTCATGCTCCAGGTATCTTCCAAGAATGCTGCAGCAGACCATCGCGTCAATTCACTAAACTCAGGTGAATTCGGATTACGGTTAGTGGCTTTATCTTCGAGCTTTTCATCTTTAAAATATCCACCAAATGATAAAGTATGGTCACCCAACAACAAATTCCATTGACTGTTAGCAGTCCAGGTATCCAAGGTAATTCCTTTGGTACCCAGTTCCGTATTGCCTCGATCCGGATTTTTTGAATTTTCATATTGAATATATGATGAACTGTCCAAGTTATCGTTATAACGGCCATTATGAGTTACTGAATAAACATTACGATAATTGCGCGAAAACGAATCTGCAGCACCTTGAGCGGGTGCTACCGTTTTACCGACTGAAGTCGTAGATTCCTGTTGTACAAAATTGGCTTCAACTTGCACATCATGATCATCATTAATCGCATAGGTCAAACGCGAGTTTAAGCTTTCACGCTCGGTGCCACGGAAGCCGCCAACATAACGATCTTCATTACGTTCCTGCTTATTGACTGCCAGTTGCAAGCCAAGCTTATCTGCAATTAAAGGACCGGCAAGATATACAGAACCATTTTTGATATCACCTGAGCGGTTACTATCCTGAATGATGGTCCCTAACTCAATATTGCCAGACCATTCATCAGACACTTTTTTGGTAATGATATTGACTACCCCGCCCATGGCGTCTGTGCCATAAAGAGTTGATGCTGGACCACGGATAATTTCAATACGTTCAATTGCGGCAATTGGTGGCAGGATATTTTTTTCAAAACCACCGTCATCACCATTTGGGTTCACATCTTTACCATATTGACGCTTACCATCTACTAGAAACAAGGTGTAATTTGAGCTCATGCCACGAATACTGATGGTCTGTGCAGAACCTGCACCTGAAACTACGACCCCTGGCGTATTACGCAATACATCGGTAATGTCGTTATATTCACGCTTTTCTAATTCTTCACGATCAATGACCGTAATGGATGCAGGTGCTTTAGCCAGGTCTTGTTCATAACCTGTTGCAGTTACCACAATCGTTTGCAGTTTCGCAGCTTCAACTTGTGGAGCACCAACTTCTACTGCAAATGTATTGCCCGCCATTGCCGAGCCGATTGCAAAAGCTAATGTCGATTTCAAAAACGGTGTGTTCATACTCTATTTACGCCCCAAAAGTAGATTTATGAAGAAATATTAATGGAATTGTGACGCATTGTATCAAATGTTATTCTAAATACAATTACTATTGATAATTGTTATCATTATTAAATTCAAATAGAAAAAAGACCTCAATATTTGAGGCCTTTTTCATAAGCTAAATTTTATTTGCTACTTACTTGAAGTATGCACCTTCAGCCTGACTATGGTCAGTCTGGTCAACCACACGTGCAAGTTCAGGAACGTGCTGTTTCAAAGTCGTTTCAACGCCTTGTTTCAAAGTTACGTCAATTGCTGAACAGCCCTGACAGCCGCCGCCAAATTTAAGTACAGCGGTCAAACCGTGTTCAGGATCTTCAACCACTTCAACCAGTGCACAGTTACCACCATGACCTGCCAGACCTGGATTAATTTCTGACTGAAGCACGTAAGTGATACGCTCTTCTACAGAGGCATCAGGACCTACACGTGGCACTTTAGAGTTTGGTGCACGGAAAGTCAGCTGACCACCAAAACGGTCTTTGTTGTAATCAATTACTGCATCAAGCAAATAAGGAATAGATGGAGTATCGATGTACGCAGGGAATTCTGGATAATCCTGTTTGTAATCTGTCGGTACAACTTCATCTGGTGCACTATAAGCCATGCAACATTCAGCTCGCGGTGTACCCGGATTTTCCACGAAAACGCGTACACCAATACCTGGTGTATTTTGCTTTTCCAGTAGATCCTTTAAATACTCTTGTGCAGTCGGTGTAATCAATAGATTTGGAATTTCTTCTGTAACTGCAGTGCTGCTGTTCTCAGTCGACATAACAATAATTTCCTCAAGCTGAAGCTGCCATTTTAACTGAAGATGCGGGGTAAATTTAAAATTTCAACTAAAATTGTCGGATTTATTATAAAAGTACTACCTAAATGTCAGAATAATGGCAAGATTAAGGATCACTACTTCAGAATTAGAACTGCCGTCTATGCTGCATTTACCCTTTAATCATACCGTTACCCTTATTCTGATTACCTGCATCATCTCTTTTATTGCTTTTTCCAAAGAGCAGGTCATGAACCGTTTGATTTTCTGGCCACCAGCAATTCAACGTGGTCAATATGACCGTTTTATTTCGCATGGCTTTATTCATGCAGATGGCACACATCTACTGTTCAATATGATTACGCTGTTCTTCTTTGGCAGTATTATCGAGAGCTTTTATCGCCAGTATCTTTATGATCTGGGCTTTGTCCTGTTCTATCTGGGTGGTCTGATTGCAGCCATTATTCCGAGTTATCTGCAAAATAAAAATAATCCACACTGGGCAAGTCTGGGTGCCTCGGGTGCAGTATCAGCAGTATTATTTGCCTATATTCTGTTTGAGCCATGGAAACTGATTTTCGTGTTTTTTATTCCTGTGCCGGCCATTATTTTTGCAGTACTTTATGTTGCTTATAGTGTCTGGTCTGGCAAACGTGGGAACAGCAATATCAATCACAGCGCCCATCTTTGGGGGGCGGCTTATGGTGTGATTATGACCATTATCCTGGAACCTCGACTTATTCCGCACTTCCTGAATAAACTGGCTCAACTCCCCTTCTAGATTCTTTCATTCATCAAGGATACTGAGAATTAGTTTTTAAACGACTGATCATAAGGAAACCATATGCTTCCTTTTATTTCGAAACATCTCGTAATAATTTTAAAAGTCAGGATGTCATATATTGCCAACCTTGGAGTGGATTTTGCAGTGATAATGTATACATCTGTATATTAATTGCTGTAAATCGCGAGATATTTTGCATGTCCAATTCCCCAGACGGTCTTCAATTCCCTATTTCTGCTTCACAACAAAAACCTAGCACTTCAAAAATTGGCCGCACTATCATTTCTGAAGCCTTAAACGCTGTTGATCCTGTACATGCCAGCGCAGCTCAACAGGAAAAAAACTGGCGCAAGCAATATCCGGTTCACTTTAAACATCTGGTTGAAGATGGCCTGCGCTCTCCAGGTGCAGCACTGAATATTGCCCAACAAGGTCTGGAAACAGCGCATGCCAGTTTTGAATATTACCGTGATGGCCAGAAGCATCTACTCAAAGATGTAATGTCTTTACCTGCGCAAAACCTGAGTACCTTTCAGCTGAAAGGTCAGTCTGAAAAAGCTCCTGAATGGTATGTGCCTTATCATGGTAAAAAATTGCAGGGACAAGCCCTACTGGACCAGATCCAACTATGGGAAGAACGTGGTATCGTCGAGCCAAGTCATGCTCATGCCCTGCGTGAATGTATTGCCCATCCGGAATGGTTTGACCTGTCAGATCGTACTACGGTGCTGTTCGGTGCTGCTTCTGAAGCGGGCCCACTGACCTGGTTATCTAAATGGAAAGCCAATATCGTGGCAATTGACCTGCCAAATACCCGTGTCTGGAGCAAGATTCTGGATACGGTAAGTGAAGGTAATGCTACTTTATATGCGCCTTCAGCTGAAACTCTGCCAGCGGATACTTCAATTGAAGTTCTAAAAGAGAAGCTCGGTGCCAACCTGTTGACGCAAATTCCAGAAATTGCCCAATGGCTGATTCAGTTCGAGCAAAACCTGGATCTGGCAGCAATCGCCTATCTGGATGGTGAAAAACATGTGCGTGTTTCCATGGCAATGGATGCAATCATGAAACATGTCAGCGGGCAGAAAGCCAATACCAGTCTGATGTATATGTGCACGCCAACTGACGTCTATGCTGTGCCAGAAGAAGTGGTTCAAGCATCACAAAGCAAATACCAGCAACTGTCTAAATTGGAAAGCACTTTGACCAAAGGTATTTCGCTAATCTCACGCAAATATTTCTTTAAGAAAAATGCACAAGATTTATTCAAAGTTGCTGATCAATCCTATGGCATATGTGACTGTCTGGTCGTTGAACAAGGCCCGAACTATGCGCTGGCAAAACGCATCCAGCAATGGCGTGCGACACTGGCACGTGCCAATGGCCAACGTGTCAGTATTAATATCGCACCTTCTACAACCACTTATTCTGTAACCAAGAATCCGCTGCTTAAAGCTGCGTTTAATGGTGCCAGCCTGTTTGATGTCGAAGCTTTTGCACCAGAAACTACCAATGCGATTATGGCAGCCTTATGGATTCATGATCTGCGTAATCCGGAGTCTGTGGCTAATCCAGATGTAAAACTGAATCATCCACTTGAGCTGATGATGTCTGGTGCAAATCATGGTGGTTTATGGCGAGTGGCTTATCTGGCACGTACTGCACTGCCTTTTGCGGCGCTATATGGTTTTGCGACGGATAAGTTGCCGAAAGGATTGTTAGGCAAGTTGAAGAAATAATAGTAATCGCTCTTTCCTGTCCAAGTTTTTAAAGCACTACACAGGTATTGGTGAGAAAAAGTTTTTTTACTTTTCCCTCATCCC
This sequence comes from Acinetobacter sp. UBA3132, assembly GCF_002364825.1. NCBI lineage: Bacteria > Pseudomonadati > Pseudomonadota > Gammaproteobacteria > Moraxellales > Moraxellaceae > Acinetobacter > Acinetobacter sp. UBA3132. The sequence goes on from NZ_DEZM01000180.1 coordinate 8,628, forward strand.
AGCCCTCTCCTGAGCAAGTTTTAAAGCACTGCTTTTAAAACGAAGTACAAGTGAGGGTCAGGGAGAGGTTATTCTCTACTTAAATCACTCTATTTAAATATAAAGCTCTTCCTCTCTTTTTAGGAGATGAGCATCCTTAGAATATATTCCGAGTGCGAAAGGGAGAGGTAAAAATCACCAATAAAAAACGCTGCCGAGGCAGCGTTTTTTAAATCAAATTTTCTTAGAAAACTTTTAACAGTACCCAGTACAAACCACCTGACAGACAGATCGTTGCTGGCAGTGTGAACACCCAGGCAGACAGAATCGTTTTCACCATCTGGAAGTTCAGGCCAGACTTGTTCGCTACCATCGTACCTGCAACCGCAGAGTTCAGGACATGAGTCGTTGATACCGGCATACCGAAACCGTCTGCAGCAGCAATTGTAGTCATGGCTACCAGCTCGGCAGACATCCCCTGACCATAAGTCATATGTTGTTTACCAATACGCTCACCTACAGTCACTACAATACGTTTCCAGCCCACCATGGTACCTAGACCAAGTGCCAAAGCAACTGCCACTTTTACCCAAGTCGGGATGTATTGCAGGAATGAATCCAGGTTATCACGATAGTCGTCAACTGTTTTTTCCTGTGCAGCAGTCATCGCAGGTAAAGCTTCTGCTTTATCCAAGCGTTTAAATGCTGTGGTGCTCAAGTACATGTCATTACGGAATTCTGAAACTTGCGCCTCAGGCACATCTTTAATGTTCGTGTATGAACCTACTTTTTCACCCAAATGATCCGTTAAGCTTGCCAATGCTGGTACAACTTCAGCATTTAACTCTTTAGTCTGAATATATTTGGTAATTACGGCACGTGCCTGTTCATCCGGAATATCATCATGCTGTGGATAGATCACATCAGCAGTTTGAGCAGATAACTGACCGAAAGACTGGATATGCTGTGCATCAAGATTCTTGTTTAACGAGTATGCCAAAGGTACACAACCGATCAAGATCAGCATGATCAGGCCCATACCTTTTTGACCATCATTTGAACCGTGGGCAAAGCTTACGCCAGTACAGGTAAAAATCAGAATGGCACGAATCAGTGGTGGTGGTGGCTTGTTACCTTCAGGTGGCTTAAACAGTTCTAGCTGCTTTCTGAAGATTTTTTTCACCAGCAAGAACAGGATTGCAGCAAAAGCAAAACCGATCAAAGGCGAAAATAACAGCGCCTTACCGACTTTCATCACCTGTTCCATGTCCACACCGGAAGCACCGCCACCTGCGTTGAGCAGATAGTTCATGATGCCCACACCCAGGATCGAACCAATCAGGGTATGTGAACTAGAAGCAGGAATACCCAGGAACCAGGTGCCCAGATTCCAGAGAATCGCGGCGATCAGCATGGCAAAGACCATGGCAAAACCGGCCCCTGTACCCACGTTCATAATCAGTTCAACAGGAAGTAATGCAATGATCCCGTAAGCAACGGCACCACTGGCCACCATTACCCCAAGGAAATTACAGAAACCTGCCCACATGACTGCAACCGGTGCAGACAATGCGTTGGTATAGATTACGGTGGCAACCGCGTTGGCTGTATCGTGGAAACCATTGACGAATTCAAAGCCCAGCGCAATAAATAGCGCTGTGGCTAAAAGAATCATCGAATACAGACCGATTGCTGGAACATGCGCCAGATCTGAAGTCAACTGAAAGCCGATATAAATCAGCGTAGAAATAATTACAGTCAGAAACACCGGCATAAAAAATTTCGGTGTTGGCACATGAACATTAGTCGACTTATGGGAAGGCGACTGATGGGCTGAACCTGAGGGAGTTTGATTAGAATTCATGCAAGCAGGAATAGAGGATTCAAGAATCCCCATATTGTTCAGTTTAATTGTGACAATTATATGACAAAGCGCCGTCATATAGACCAATTTTTTAGACTTTCTTGCTGCCGTTCATCCTAAAGCTACATACTATCAATATTAAAATTAAAAAATAAATAACTTATTTAAATAGAAACCGTTTATCCACTCAACTTCATTCATGTTTTGCAATAAAATTGATCATTTTCTCAGGACTGTCATTTTCCTGAGCCGGTCACAGTTGACTCTATATTGCCCCAGTCATATGACACTTTCATGAAACTCATTTATATTTTATTTTCGGTCAAATTCCTCCATAACTGACTTCGAGCTTTCTGTTTTCTATCTGTTTTCAGCTTTCTATGCACAGTTCAATTTGCTTATCAGATTTTCATATCAGCCATATCCAGCATTCTGAATAATGGCTACAGAAAACTGCGCACTAATCTGTTAAGATTATTGCCGTTTTTGATGCTTACTGAGAAAGTCTGAATGTCCACACTTGCCACCCTGAAAGAACTTCTTGCCAAAAGAATTTTAATTATCGATGGTGCGATGGGTACCATGATCCAACGCCATAAATTGGAAGAAGCCGATTATCGGGGTGAGCGTTTTGCTGATTGGGCATATGACCTTAAAGGCAACAACGACCTTCTGGTTTTAACACAACCACACATTATTCAAGGTATCCACGAAGCGTATCTTGAAGCGGGCGCTGACATTATTGAAACCAATACCTTTAACGGTACCCGTGTTTCAATGTCGGATTACCACATGGAAGATCTGGTTCCAGAAATTAACCGTGAGGCAGCACGTCTTGCCAAAGAGGCCTGCGCGAAATATTCAACCCCTGAAAAACCACGTTTTGTGGCAGGTGTAATTGGTCCGACTTCACGTACCACCTCTATTTCACCAAACGTAAATGATCCTGCATTCCGTAACATTACTTTTGATGCATTAAAAGTCGACTATATCGAATCGACCAAAGCACTGATTGAAGGTGGTGCGGACATCATCCTGATCGAAACAGTATTTGATACCTTGAATGCCAAAGCTGCCATTTTTGCGGTAAAAGAAGTGTTTAAAGAAATTGGTTATGAATTGCCAATCATGATCTCAGGTACGATTACCGATGCATCAGGCCGTACATTGACCGGTCAAACCGCTGAAGCGTTCTGGAATTCAATGCGTCATGCAGAACCGATTTCAATCGGCTTTAACTGTGCGCTGGGTGCAGATGCGATGCGTCCACACGTAAAAACCATATCTGACGTTGCTGATACTTTCGTTTCTGCACATCCAAACGCAGGCTTGCCAAATGCTTTCGGTGGTTATGATGAAACCCCTGAAGAAACGGCTGCATTCATTAAAGAATTTGCAGAAAGTGGCTTGATCAATATCACGGGTGGTTGCTGTGGTACGACGCCAGATCATATCCGCGCAATTGCGCAGGCGGTTGAAGGGATTGCTCCTCGCCAGATTCCTGAAATTGAGCCTGCATGCCGTTTAAGTGGTTTAGAACCATTTAACATCACCAAAGATT
>NZ_DEZM01000219.1:0-8651 GCF_002364825.1 Acinetobacter sp. UBA3132
TAGAATAAATGTGGTCGGTACCTCTGCCTCGGGAAAATCTACTTTTGCTTGTGCTTTAGCGGCAAAATTAGGCCTCAGTTATATCGAGCTGGATAATTTATTCTGGCTGGATAACTGGCAGGAAACTGTGGATCGAGAGTTCTTTGATAAAATTCAAGCAGCCATCGATCAGGCCAAAGATGGCTATGTGATTGATGGTAATTATACCCGCAGTATTCTCGTCAAATGGGCTGAGATCGACAGTGTGATCTGGATTGATTTACCGTTTCAACTCAATCTATATCGTTCCATTAAAAGAGCCATACAGCGGACAATTAGCAAACAACCGCTTTGGTCAAACTCGAATAATACAGAAAGTTTCAGCCAGATGTTAAGTCGTGATTCCATCATCTGGTGGATGATTAAAACCCACCAGAAAAATCGTCAGCATTATTTAAAGTTGATGCATATGCCTGAATATCAGCATATCCACTGGATCAGATTAAGATCGCCCCGAGAAATTGACGCTTTTCTGGCACAGCATTAAAGTCCAAAATAATAACCAATCAAACAGATAATTACCGTAATAATAATCAGGGTAATAACGTTACCTGAATTGGATTTGGCAGCATCGTGAGGCTTATGTGCTTTAGATGGTTTGGTCACATGCTCGTCGGTAGTCATTCCTGCAAATGGATCAGCGCTGATTTTCGGACTTAGTTTTGCAGTCTTGTAGTGATTCGCGATTTTGACAATAAACTTCGCTTTCAGATCGTCGATTTTCTGCGCAAAATGGCGTAGGTCAAGCTGTTGGTCCGGTGTCAGCACTTCACCGTTTTCATGATAAGGATGCTGGATTTTAGCTTCGATTAGTTCTTCCAGCGCATCCAGACGGTATAGCATGTCATGGGCAAAGTCAGCTGTATAATCGGTTGGCAATAATGCCAGTCTATTACCGATAGCTGTATCCGCAGTAGAAGACACCCCATAATAAGGTTGTCCAAGCTGAGCAGGTTGAACAAAACCTTGCGCAAATCTGGTATCAAATAATTCATGATCCATAAAGACTTGAATGTCGTCCCAGTTTGGCTGTTCCAGATCTGCCAGTACACGTCTGGCCAGTTTACTGTTGAGTTCGTATTGCCAGAAGGTTTCATGACGTAGAGAAGATCGCTGTGTAACAGGTGCTTCATAATCATTGTCTGCGGTATACCATTCTGGTAATTCTTTGCCAATAATCCAGGCATTTTTTTTCTGGGCTTCATGACTGACAATGAAATATTCAAATGGCAGCAGTTCAACATTTACATTGGGATTTTGCTCATCTTCAAGCAGGGTGGAGCGGTGCAGACTCAGACGTTGTACGTCCTGTTTTTTCAAACCTTCCAGCCATACCTGAAAATGCTGCGCTAAAAGATGCTGTGAAATCAGATCACGAAAGGCAAATTGATGCTGATTAAAGATGGAATGCTGAAGCCAGCGATTGAAACTTAAGTCCTGAGACAGGTACTCATTTCCATAAGTTACTAAAGTAAGTTGCTGTTTCCAAATTTGATCGATTGCCATAATGATTTGATCTAATTGATATCATGTTTATTTTATACTTTTTATTTTTACATCTGCCAATCTAATTTTCATTACATGCCATCTTCATCAACGTGCCTAAAAACTGTTAGAATACGGGGTTTTTTAAAAATATTTCTAACCTGTTGCTTTGAGAGTTACTATGTCACTGGAAGCCCTGACCACTGAAGCGCTCGCTGCGATTGCAGCAGCTCAAGACCTTGCTGCACTTGATCAAGTACGAGTGCAATTTACGGGGAAAAAAAGCCAGCTCGCGGAACAATCTAAGTCGCTGGGTAAAATGGATCCGGAACAACGTAAAGAATTCGGTGCAAAAATCCATGCTGTGCGTGAAGCGATTACAGCTGCACTGACAGCACGTCAGGCAGAACTGCATAAAGCTGCGCTGGAGCAAAAGCTTGCCAGCGAAACTATTGATATTACATTACCCGGTCGTGGCCAGCAGGTGGGCAGTATCCACCCAGTGACCCAAGTACAGGAACGTATCTGCCAGTTCTTTACCAAAGCAGGTTTTACAGTGGCAACTGGCCCGGAAGTTGAAGATGACTATCACAACTTTGAAGCCTTAAATATTCCAGGCCATCACCCTGCACGTGCCATGCACGACACGTTCTATTTTGATGTAAACCACTTGCTGCGTACGCATACTTCTGGTGTTCAGATCCGTACTATGGAAACGCAACAACCACCAATCCGTATCGTGTGTCCAGGCCGTGTATACCGTTGTGACTCGGATCAAACCCACTCACCAATGTTCCATCAGATTGAAGGTTTATACGTTGCTGAAAACACCAGCTTCGCTGAACTGAAAGGTTTGCTGGTCAACTTGCTGAATGAATTCTTTGAAAAAGATCTGAAAGTACGTTTCCGTCCATCTTATTTCCCATTCACAGAGCCAAGTGCAGAAGTGGATATTATGGATGAGCGTGGCAAATGGTTGGAAGTTCTGGGTTGCGGTATGGTGCATCCGAATGTATTGCGTTCTGCTGGTATTGATCCTGACAAATACAAAGGCTTTGCATTTGGTCTAGGGGTAGAGCGTTTTGCAATGTTGCGTTATGGCATTAACGACTTGCGTATGTTCTACCAAAACGATGTGCGTTTCTTACGCCAGTTTGCTTAAAACTTTTTATTAAATCCTCTCCTAACCTCTCCTTTAAAAAAGGAGAGGGACTCCACGAAATCAGTTGGGGTTCTCCGCCTTTCTTAAAGGGGGAGTTAGAGGGGGATTCTAGAGATTTGAATTACAGGTTTTATATCAATGAAAATTAGCGAAAATTGGCTACGCACATGGGTTAACCCAGCCATCGACAGCGAGAAACTTTCTGATCAACTGACCATGCTTGGTCTAGAAGTTGATGACTTATCTCCAGCAGCAAAACCATTTACAGGTGTTGTTGTAGGTGAAGTTCTGACTGTTGAACAGCACCCAGATGCAGACCGTTTACGTGTAACTACCGTGAATATCGGTTCAGGTGAACCACTCCAAATCGTGTGTGGTGCGCCAAACGTACGTGCAGGTATGAAAGCGCCTGTGGCTACCATCGGTGCAGTATTGCCGCGCGATTTCAAAATCAAGAAGGGCAAACTTCGTGGGATCGAATCCCAAGGTATGCTGTGTGGTGCGTCTGAAATTGATTTAGAAGACAAAATTGATGGTCTTTTAGAATTACCAAACGATGCACCTGTAGGTGTCAACGTTCGTGAATATTTAGACTTAGATGACAACGTGATTGACATCAGCATCACACCAAACCGTGGTGACTGTTTCAGCATTCGTGGTATTGCACGTGAAATTGGTGTGATTAACCAATTGCCAGTGACTGCGCCAGAAATTCAAGAAGTGGCTGCAACCATTGCTGATGAAAAGAAAGTGGTGGTGTCGACTGAAGGCTGTCCACGTTACTTAGGTCGTGTGATCAAAAACGTCAACACCAAAGCGCCAACCCCTGAATGGATGGAACGTGCGCTTGCTCGTTCGGGTATCCGTCAGCACAGCATTTTGGTCGACATTACCAACTATGTATTGATCGAGCTGGGTCAACCGTTACACGCATTTGATGGTGGCAAGGTTCAAGGTGCAGTTCACGTTCGTCAAGCAACAGCCGGTGAAAAGCTGGTGCTGTTAAATGAACAGGAAGTTGAACTGAATGAAAAAGTGATGGTGATTGCTGATGATGAAAAAGCATTGGCGATTGCAGGCATCATGGGTGGTCTGTCTTCATCTGTAACGGATGCAACCACTGAGATCTTCCTGGAGTCTGCATTCTTTGCACCTTTGCACATTGCAGGTCGTGCGCGTAGCTTCGGCTTACATACCGATGCTTCTCAGCGTTATGAGCGTGGTGTGGACTTTGAACTGCCAGTAATCGCAATGCACCGGGCGTCTCAGCTGATTGCTGAACTTGCAGGCGGTGAGTTTGGTCCAATTACAGTTGCAGAAAATGCAGCAGTATTGCCTAGACGTGAAGCAATTGAGCTTGAACAGGCACAAGTAGATCAACTTCTGGGTTATAAAGTTGAATCAGACTTCATTACCGACGCGTTAACGCGTTTGGGCTGTGAAGTGACTGTGAAAGCAGAAGGTCAATGGTCTGTGGTACCACCGTCACACCGTTATGACATGGCGATCTACCAGGACTTGATCGAAGAAGTTGCACGTATTCATGGTTATGACAACATTCAAATCAGCTTGCCTGTGATTGATGTCAAACTTGCAAAATACCAGGATCAGTTCGAAGTGGCTCAGCTTCGTCAGACTGCGGTGACTCTGGGTTATCAAGAGGCGATCAGCTTTAGCTTTGCTGACTTGAAACTGGAAAAACAGCTCAACCCTGCAGTAAATCCATTGGCATTGGCAAACCCGATTTCAAGTGATTTAGCGGTAATGCGTTCAACCCTGTTATCAAGTTTGATTCCATGTGTGCAATATAACGTCAATCGTCAGCAAAACCGCGTACGTTTCTTTGAGCTGGGTCTGCGTTTTGATTATCAGGATGCTGCATCGATTCATGACCTGAAACAGATTCCAACTTTCGCCCTGATTGCGACTGGTTCACGTATCAATGAATCATGGCATGGTAAGCCACAGCCAATGGATTTCTTTGACTTTAAAGGTGATGTGGAAGAAATTCTGGCAGCAGCTCGTGTGAATGTTGAATATGTTCGTTCAGAGCGTGCATGGTTGCATCCTGGTCAATCTGCTGAAATTATGGTTAATGGTCAGTCGATTGGTTATTTAGGTCGTTTACATCCATCGCTTGAAGATGAGCTGGATTTAGCAACCACTTGGGTCGCTGAACTCGATCAAAAAGCCGTTTTGCAAACTTATGTATCTAATTTTACAGAATTATCACGTTTTCCGTCGGTTCGACGTGATATTGCGCTTTTAATTAGTGATAAGATTAATGTTAGCGAAATTCAGAGACTTATCGAAAAGACTGGTGGTGAGCTCCTGGAGTCAACCTGGTTGTTCGATGTGTACACTGGACAAGGGGTAGAAGAAGGCAAGCGTTCTCTAGCATTTGCTCTTCTCTGGCAGCATCCAACCCGCACCCTGGAAGATGCTGAAATTAAATCAGGCATGGATAATATCCTGCAAGTGTTAGAAAACACTTATCAAGCGACATTGAGGGCTTCATGACAGCACTAACTAAAGCAGAGATGGCTGATCATTTAAGTGAGCTCACGAGTTTAAACCGTCGTGAAGCAAAACAAATGGTCGAATTGTTCTTTGATGAGATTAGCCAAGCGCTAATCTCAGGTGAGCAAGTCAAACTATCAGGTTTCGGTAATTTTGAGTTGCGTGACAAGCGTCAACGTCCAGGCCGTAATCCGAAGACCGGTGAAGAAATTCCGATTTCTGCACGCCGGGTCGTAACCTTCCGTGCGGGGCAAAAATTCCGTCAACGTGTGGGAACTGAGCAGGTCAATTGATCTGCTTTTTTTCTTGATATGAATTGCCTGTAGAAATTTCAATTTTTACAGGCATAAAAAAAGAGAGCCAATGGCTCTCTTTTTCGTACTGAATAATCGTTAGATTATTGAGCAGCAGCTTCAGAAGCAGCAGTAGCTTCAGAAGCAGCGTCAGTAGCAACTGCAGCAGCAGCGTCAGCTTCAGCAACAGCAGCAGCGTCAGAAGCAGCAACTTCAGAAGTAGCTTCTACAGCAGCAGCGTCAGCAGCAGCTTCAGCTTCAGAAGCAGCTTCTACAGCTTCAGATGCAGCTTGGTTAGCGTCAGCAGCAGCATCTTCAGTTTTTTTAGCACAACCAACGAAAGCTAAAGTAGTAGCAACTGCAGCAGCAATAGCGATTTTTTTGAATAACATGGCATCACTCTCTAAAAATTGAGATTAAAAAAAACCGACGTTAGCCTGTTATGTGCTTTTATTATTCCTAATTTTGTTAGGTACTAACAACGCAGGAGCAGTCTAACTGGTCTGCAAATATGCTATCACTGCGCATTTTTAATTGCTACAGGGCAAGTTCAAAAAAGTGCAAAAAACGCATGAAATTCATGGTTTTTTTAACAGAAAATAACAATTAAAGGAAAGACTTATATGGGGTAAAGGCGATTTAAGCCCCTAAAACTTATACAATTTTTCTTACCATTATTTTATTAATCATGAACTTGCAAATAAGTTTACAAATCATCGTGGACTTTGTTTCTTTGTGTAATCAATGTCAACCCCAATAAAAAAGGTCATCGTTTTAGATGACCTTTCTATAATTTTTGAGGATTTAGTTAGATGCCTTGCGCTTCATCTGATCGAAGAAGTCGTCATTGGTCTTGGTTTCTTTCATGCGATCAAGCAGAAATTCCATTGCCGCCAGTTCGTCCTGGGTATGCAAAAGCTTACGCAGAATCCAGACTTTACGCAGATTATCTTCTGACATCAGACGTTCTTCACGACGAGTGCCTGATTTCTTGATGTTCATTGCAGGGAATACGCGTTTCTCAGCAATGCGACGGTCAAGCGTGATTTCCTGGTTACCTGTACCTTTGAATTCTTCGTAGATCACTTCATCCATTTTACTGCCGGTTTCAATCAATGCAGTAGAAATAATGGTCAGTGAACCGCCTTCTTCAATATTACGAGCCGCACCGAAGAAACGTTTTGGACGTTCAAGTGCATGTGCATCCACACCCCCTGTCAATACCTTACCAGATGAAGGAATTACAGTGTTGTAAGCACGTGCCAGACGGGTAATTGAGTCAAGCAGAATCACTACGTCTTTTTTATGTTCAACCAGACGTTTGGCTTTTTCAATTACCATTTCAGCCACTTGTACGTGACGCGCTGGAGATTCATCAAAGGTTGAAGCGATAACTTCACCACGAACCGTACGTTCCATTTCCGTTACTTCTTCAGGACGTTCGTCAATCAGCAGTACAATCAGGAAACATTCAGGGTTGTTACGAACAATTGACTGTGCAATGTTTTGCAGCAACATGGTTTTACCGGCTTTCGGGGGTGCAACGATAATAGAACGCTGACCTTTACCGATTGGGGCAACCAGATCGACTACACGAGCTGTCAAATCTTCAGTGGTACCATTACCCAATTCCATGACCAATTGCTCAGTTGGGAATAAGGGGGTTAAGTTTTCAAACAGAATCTTGTTGCGAGAGTTCTCAGGTGTGTCGTAGTTAATCTGGTTCACTTTTAAAAGTGCAAAATAACGTTCACCTTCTTTAGGTGGGCGAATGGTACCAGTAATAGTATCGCCTGTACGAAGGTTAAAACGACGGATCTGGGAAGGGCTGACATAGATGTCATCAGGACCTGCCAGATAAGAGCCTGCCGCAGAGCGTAAGAAGCCAAAACCATCTGACAGAATTTCCAAAACGCCATCACCAAAAATCTCTTCACCATTCATCGCATGGCGCTTTAAGATGGCAAAAATAATGTCTTGCTTGCGGTTACGGGCCATGCCTTCTAGGCCCATAAACTCGGCAATCTTGATGAGTTCGCCAATCGGTTTTTTCTTGAGTTCGGTTAAATTCATAGGTGGTCGGATAGAATCAAAGTTCTGAGGTACAGGTTAGAAAGGGAGTAACATTCGGCCGCATACAAGCATTCAAACGACAGCAATTGAATTTGTACAAGAACAATTCAGAGGTTTGTTTGATTGTTTCAAAGAGAAATGTGAAAAAACAATTTCTATTGCCGAGCGGCATCTTATGTATTGTGTCTTGTAAGAAATTGACAGGATTTAGTATTCCTGATCTCTTGAATGAGCAATATAAGAGAGAAACAGGCGTTTGTCAATTTATTCTGGACGAAAAAAATACGCGATATCTGATCACGTATTTTTATCTTTAAAACAGCGTTGATTAAATGTTTTCTTCAATGAACGCTGTTAATTTAGATTTAGGTGCTGCACCCACTTGAGTCGCAACCACTTCACCATTTTTGAACATCAATAAAGCTGGGATATTACGAATGCTATAGTTCACTGCAGTGGCTTCGCAAGAAGTCACATCAACTTTTACGATTTTTACTTTACCTTGGTATTCGTCAGCAAGTACTTCCAGTACAGGAGCAATTGCTTTACATGGCGCACACCAGCCAGCCCAGAAGTCAACCAATACAGGAACGTCTGATTGAAGAACGTCTGCTTCGAAGTTTGCGTCAGTAGTATTTACGATGTTGCCAGACATGGAATGCTCCAGAAAATAATTTTTTAAAGATGGCTATAATTCTTAGTATTACATAGCCTTCTTCAACAATGTAGGGGAATATGCAAATTTTCAACCTATATTGTCAATTTGTCTAATGGATGATCACGATAGAGATAATCGTGTAACACAATTGTCACATAGAAAGAAAAAATTAAAAGGGAGTAAATTGTCGATACAAATGGCTTTTAAATTGCATGGTTGTGAATTACTCTAAGCACAATTCGTTAAAGGTTTATTTCTGGAATGTCTGACTTTTTGATTGATGAAGAATTACTTGCCGCCATCGATATGGGATCAAACAGCTTTCATTTGGCCATTGCTCGAGTGGACCACGGCGAAGTCAAAAAAGTGGCATCAATGTCAGAAAAAGTTCAGCTTGCAGCAGGTCTGGACGAAAATAAGA
>NZ_DEZM01000219.1:8857-19810 GCF_002364825.1 Acinetobacter sp. UBA3132
GGTCTGGACGAAAATAAGAATTTGACTGAAGCTGCGCAGCAACGTGGTCTAGCCTGTCTGGCGCGTTTTGTGGGGCGGTTGGGTTCGGTTCAGCCCAACCGTTTACGTATCGTGGCAACCAATGCCTTGCGTCAGGCAAAAAATGGCCATGAATTTATTCAAAAGGCAGCAGAAATTTTACCGAAACCCATCGAAATTATTGCCGGTCGAGAAGAAGCCCGTCTGATTTATCTGGGGGTGTCGCATACCATGGCCAATAGTGGCCGTCGTCTGGTGGTAGACATCGGTGGGGGCTCGACCGAGCTGATTATTGGTGAGGAATTTGAACCGATTCATACCGAATCCGTGCAGATGGGTTGTGTTGCCTTTACCAAAGCTTATTTTGACGATGGCGATATTAATCAAAAGGCCTTTGATAAAGCTGTCACGGCGGCACGTAAAGAAATTTCCGGTATTGCCAATACCTATAAAGCAGCAGGTTGGGATGCTGTGGTCGGTTCGAGTGGCACCATCAAAGCCTGCCGCCAGATCTGCGTCAATATGGGCTGGAGTAACGAGCGCGAGGAGTTGACGCGTGAAGGCCTGGAAAAAATCAAAGATAAATTGCTCAAATATAAACATGTCACGGACATGGAGTTTGAAGGCCTTAAAGAAGACCGCCGTGCGGTGTTGCCAGCAGGAATTGCCATTCTGTATGCCGTCTTTGATGTTCTGAATATTGATTATCTGACCTATTCTGACGGAGCATTACGTGAAGGCGTAATGTATGACCTGCTCGGGCGCTTCCAACACGAGGATATTCGTGACCGTTCTGTGCATGCCTTGATGGGGCGTTATAATGCCGATACCAAACAGGCAGAACGTGTAGTAAAAACCGCACAAAAACTGTTTGATGATGTAAAGCAACCTTTAGCTTTAAATAGCGAAGACAGTGATCTGTTACGTCGTGCAGCTTATCTGCATGAAATTGGTCTGGCGATCAGTCATAGTGGTTATCATCGTCATGGGGCTTATTTGTTACAGCACTCGGACATTGCCGGTTTCTCGCAAGTTGACCAGAATCATCTGTCACATTTGGTCGCACATCATCGTCGCAAATTGCGCGCTGATGCCAGGATAGATGTCAATAAAGTCGGTGGTTCTCGACTTTTGTACCTGTGTTTACTGCTTCGTCTGGCGGTTTTGGTCAATCACAGTCGTAGCGATGAGATGCTTCCTGCCATTGAACTGAAGGTGAAGAATGCGCAACAATGGCAACTCAGCGTAGCCGGTGATGCCCGACAATGGCCTTTACTGGTGGCTGAACTGCATGATGAACAGGTGCAGTTTAGGAATTGGGAAATTGATCTCGCAATTCAGTCTGAACAATTTGTTGATTAACACCTTTATAGGGATGAAAACGGTTAACCTATGAAAAATAAAGCGACTCCATCAAAAGCATGGAAGACCGTGCAAATTGCACGTCATCCTGAACGTCCACAATTCCTGGACTACGTGGGTGAAATATTCACTGAATTTGATGCTTTACATGGTGACCGTCTCTATGGTGATGATGGTGCAATGATTGGTGGTCTGGCGCGTTTTGACGGTCAGCCTGTGATGATTGTTGGCCAGCACCGTGGCCGTAGTACCCGTGAAAAATTACAGCATAATTTCGGGATGGCGAATCCTGAAGGTTACCGTAAGGCACAACGCCTGCTCGATATGGCAGAGCGTTTTAATCTGCCTGTATTTACCTTTATTGACACGATGGGCGCTTATCCAGGTGTAGGCGCAGAAGAGCGTGGTCAGGCTGAAGCGATTGCTACAAGTCTGGCACAGTTGTCTAACCTGAAAGTACCGGTGATTGCGACTGTACTGGGTGAAGGTGGTTCTGGTGGTGCACTGGGGATTGGGGTGGCAGACCGTGTGGTGATGCTATCTCATAGTATCTATTCTGTGATTTCACCAGAAGGCTGTGCATCGATCCTGTGGAAAACTGCGGACAAAGCTGAACAAGCCAGTGAAGCATTGGCACTGACTGCAGAAAAACTGCAGCATATGGGTATTGTGGAATATGTAGTAGATGAAGGTGAAGGCGCTCATTTAAATCCTGATCAGGTAATGCAAGACCTGAAAGCAGTACTGAAAGAAGCGCTGAATGAACTGCAACCGATGGAAGCCGAGGCACGATGCGAAGCACGTTACCAGCGTTTAATGAAGTTTGGCAGCGACAATTTAGGTCTGGTTTCTTAAAACAGCTGCAGGACTTTCCTGCAGAGACAAAATTTCTCATCGGATGCAGTGGCGGCGTGGATTCCATGCTGTTACTGCATCTGATGTTTTTTTTGTGCCCGGAAAAAATCCGTGCGATTTATGTCGATCATCAGCTGCAAAGTGGTAGCGCTGAATGGGGTAGATTTGTTCAGCATGAATGCCAAAAGCTGAGTATTCCCTGTATTGTCCAGCCAGTTAAGGTGGCACAGGGTAATCTGGAAAATCAGGCCCGGGAAGCACGTTATCAGGCCTATCTGAAGCATCTACAGTCCAATGAAATTCTAGTTCTTGCGCATCATCAGCAGGATCAGGCAGAAACACTGATGCTGCGTTTGCTATCTGGGGCAGGAGTCGATGGTCTGTCTGCCATGAAGCGGGTAGATATACGAGAAGATTTAACCATCTGGCGTCCACTTTTGGATATTTCCCGTGAGCAGATTTGCCAATGGGCCGCTGACCTGAATATTCAGAATATTGAAGATCCGAGTAATCAGAATAACGATTATGATCGTGCCTGGGCACGTCAGATTTTGTGGCCGCTATTAAGTGAGCGCTTTCCAAAAATGCAGGCAGCTTTAGCCCGGACCACGGATCTGATGCAGGATGCCCAGGAAATCTTGCAAGATGTATTGCGACAGGATACAGCTGTTTGTATTCAAGATAATATTTTAGACTTATCTAAATTTTCTGAACTGTCTTTAGCACGCCAGCGCCAGCTGCTATCTAATTGGATGAAAGGAGAAGGACAGTATCGGCCTGCACTGGATATGGTACAGCGCTTGCAATGTGAAGTCATTCATGCCCGTGCAGATGCTCAGGCGGCATTGCATTGGCAAGGTTTTTATTATGTGCGTTATCAGCAGCTGGTCTATAAGCTCAGTAAAGAAATTTATCTGGCAGGTCAACAGCCATTTTCTGGCGAACAGCAGATGATTTTCAGACTTCAGGATCGTATTGATTTGCCTTCAGGACAGTTTCAGGTTCAGCCTGCGGCAATCGGTTTATCATTGGATTTATTGAATCAGCACTTGAAACTGACACAGCGCCAAGGTGGCGAAAAGATTCATTTATATGGACGTGTCGGTTCCTGGCCACTGAAAAAAGCCATTCAGGATGCGCAAATATTTCCATGGATGCGGCATACAATTCAAATATTAAGCATAGATGATGTTATGCTAGGCGTGTTTACGCCCAAAGGATTTTGGTTGGCTGAATCTGCCTATTGTGAGGTGGAGGGGTGGCAGCCAGTTTTAGTCTCTTCAATTTCAGAACACAAAGACGAGCATTAAAAATGAGTGCAGCTTTAAATTGTAATATCAGTTTCATTGGTGGTGGTAACATGGCTCAAGCCTTAATTGGTGGCTTGATTGCACGTGGTTTGCCGGCAACCCGTATTACAGTTTCTGATCCAGTCGAAAAAGTACGTTTACTGCTTGCTGAAAAAGAAGTGAATGTTACTGATGATAATATTGCTGCAATCAAACATGCCGATATTGTGCTATTTGCGGTGAAGCCGCAGGTGCTAGCGGATGTGCTTAAACCGCTCCACGGTTTGTTGGGCGGTAAATTGATTATTTCTATTGTAGCAGGTGCTGAAATTGCGACTTTGTCTAGCTTACTTGGTACCGATCGTATTGTTCGTGTGATGCCAAATACACCAGCATTAGTACAGACTGGCGCGCATGGTTTATTCGCCAATGCAGACATGAGTACAGCAGAACGTGAGCTGGCGAGTCAGGTTTTAGCTTCAACCGGTCTGACAATTTGGGTAAACTCTGAAGCGCAAATTGATGCTGTAACGGCGGTTTCTGGCTCAGGTCCGGCTTATTTCTTCTATATGATGGAAAGCATGATCCGCGCAGGTGTGAATCTGGGGCTAGATGAGAAAGTGGCGACTGCATTGACCTTGCAAACTGCATTAGGTGCAGCGCAAATGGCAATTACCAGTGCAAATACACCAGCTGAATTACGTAAAAATGTGACTTCACCGAATGGTACGACTCAGGCTGCACTTGAAGTCTTTGATCAGGCCCAGATTTCTCAAAACATTCAGGCAGCTCTGGCTGCTGCTGCAAAACGCAGTCAGGAGCTCGCTCAAGAGCTTAGCGACAGTAGTAAGTAAATTTTCAAATTTAATATTTAGGAACCTTCAGGTATGGGTGCAAATTCTGCGCTAATTTTTGGCATTATCATTAACGTCGCAATTTTGCTCGTATTTTTCCGCTTCTTAATGCAGCTGGCTTCGGTAACTCCTTATAATCCGGTGGTACTTTCGACTGTAAAGGCCACCAAGATTGTAGATGTATTTAGTCGTATTCTGCCAACCTTGGCAAAGGGGCGGGTAAATACTGCCGCGCTGGCATTATTGGTGGTGCTATATTTGCTGAAAATTTTTGGCATGATGTATCTGTCTGGTGGTATGCCAAATGGTCCAATTCATCTGTTAATACTGACTTTTGTGACCATGATTCAGGACCTGATCCGTTTCTGTCGTTATCTGATTTTCGCGACCATCATCTTGAGCTGGGTGGTGATGTTTACTCAATCCCGTTCACCTTATATTGAAGTGGTTCAGGAGCTGGCAGAGCCATTATTGGCACCCTTCCGTCGTATTATGCCGAATATCGGGATGATTGACCTGTCTCCAATTCTGGCGATTCTAGCACTGATGGTGGTTGATCTGATCATGCGTGAAGTGGCCATGGTGTTGTTAACTGGTTTCTAAGATTTAAGAATATAAAAAAGGACGCCTAAGCGTCCTTTTTTTATTTGTTATGAATTTCAAAAGAGGTTTTACCTCTTCCTGCCTCTCCTGAGAGGAGAAGCAACTTCCTGGAAATTTTATCTCTGAGAAGTAATAGTATTCTTTACCTTAAAAAGAGAAGAAGACATTGGTAAGACTATTCATGGTAATTAATTAGGCGTAACTCCCTCTCCCTTTAGGAGAGGGCTGGGGTGAGGGCTAATATAAATCTCCTGAAACCCCTCTGAAAGAGGGGTTCAAAGCACTTTAGTGCGCTTCATCCCAATTCTTGCCTTTGCCTACCTCTACCAGTAAAGGCACAGAGATCTGCACTACAGACTGCATTACTTCAGCCAGCTTAGGTGCCAGTTCGTCAGCAATCGCTTCATCAACTTCAAATACCAATTCATCGTGGACTTGCAGCAGCATTTTGGCCTGGTCTTTTGGCAACATCTTGTCGACTTCAATCATCGCCATCTTGATGATATCGGCAGCTGAACCTTGCAGTGGGGCATTGATTGCAGCACGTTCAGCAGCTTTACGTATCATCATATTGCGCGCATCAATATCCGGGGTATACAAACGGCGGCCAAGAATGGTTTCCACAAAGCCCTGTTCCAGCGCAACCTGACGGGTACGCTGCATATATTCATAAATACCCGGATAGCGGTGGAAATATTGCTTGATGTATTCCTGTGATTCCTGGCGGGTGAAACCAAGCTGACGAGTCAAGCCAAACTCGGACATCCCGTAAAGCAGACCGAAGTTTACTGCTTTGGCTTGGCGACGTTGATCATTGGTCACATCTTCCAGGGCAATACCGAGGACTTCTGCCGCGGTACGACGATGGACGTCCTGACCGTGAATAAAAGCATCCACCAGTGCATCATCCTGAGATAAATGTGCCATCAGACGTAATTCAATTTGGGAATAATCGGCTGCAAGTAAAATACGACCTTCTGGTGCGACAAAGGCTTTACGGATCTGACGGCCAATTTCTTCACGAATTGGAATATTCTGCAGGTTTGGGTCGGTTGAGGATAAACGACCGGTTGCAGTCAGTGCCTGATGATAGCTGGTATGTACACGATGAGTATCATTATTGGCCTGTTTACAGAGTCCATCAGTATAAGTACTTTTCAGCTTGGACAGTCCACGGTAGTTCAGGATCAACTCGGCAATTGGATGCTCAAGCTTTTCCAGAATGCTTTCGCTGGTGCTGTACTGACCTGTTGTGGTTTTCTTGCCACCTTTTAGACCCAGCTTATCAAACAGGATTTCACCAACCTGTTTCGGTGAGCTGACATTAAAGGATTCACCCGCCATTTCTTCAATCTGCTGTTCCAGATTTTTCATGGTTTCAGCAAAGTCACAGCCCAACTGATCCAGGAAAGCCAGATCCAGCTGAATGCCATTTTCTTCCATGCTGGTCAATACACGTGCGACCGGCATTTCAATATTTAGCAGGATGTTGAGCAGTTCAGGATGCACTTTCAGTTTTTCATGCAGCACTTCATACAGACGATAAGTGACATGGGCGTCTTCTGCGGCATAGTGTGCTGCAGTTTCGATCTCAATCTGGTTAAAGGTTTTCTGTTTCGCACCTTTACCGGCAATCTGTTCAAAGGTTGTGGTCAGGTGGCTTAAATAAAGACGTGCTACGTCATCCATACCGTGACGGGTTGCCACTGAGTTCAGCACATAAGACGCCAGCATGGTATCGAAGTACCAGCCTGCCAGCTGGATTCCATGATTTTCTAGGACATGTGCATCATATTTCAGGTGATGACCAATTTTCTGAATATTGTCGTCTTCCAGAATGGGTTTGATTTGCGCAAGGATGATTTCACGATTTAACTGTTCAGGCGCATTCTCATAGTCATGTGCCAGCGGTACGTAATAGGCATCCTCTGCATCAAAAGCCACTGAGAAGCCCACAATTTGAGCAATACGATAATCCAGACTAGTCGTTTCAGTATCAAAAGCAAAACGTTTGGCAGTATTTAAACGATTAACTAAAGCATCCCAATCTGCCTGATTCAGCACGGTGTGATAAGTCGCCTGTCCCAGTTGATCATCACTGCTGGTCAATGACGCATGATCTTCTTCTATTGGCGCTACAGGTTTGGTTGTAATCGACTGAGCTGCCTGCTTGTAATTGCTATTGTTTGGATTGTTTGGATGATCCAGAGATTGCAGTTGGTTACGGAATTCAAGCTCGGTATAGAGTTCACGTAATTTGGCAACATTTGGCTCAGCAAGTTTTAAATCGTCATAACCAAAGCTTAAATCCAAATCGATCACAATACTGGCCAGCTGATGATCCAGCGTAATGCCTTCCACATTGTCTTTGATATTTTGTCCGACTTTGCCTTTGATCTTGTCGACATTTTCCAGAATGCCGCCAATTGAGCCATATTCATTCAGTAATTTGGCTGCGGTTTTGGCACCGACGCCAGGTACACCCATAATGCCATCTGAGGCATCGCCCATAAGGGTCAGGTAATCGATGATCTGATTTGGCCAGACCCCAAACTTTTCAAATACACCATTTACATCAAGTGGCTTTTCTTTAAAGCTGTCTTCTAGGGTTACTTTTTCTGTCACCAGCTGGGCCATATCTTTATCACCCGTAGAGATCAGTACCTGATGTCCCATGGCTTCAGCACGTTTTGCCAGTGTTCCGATAATATCATCGGCTTCTGCGCCTGGCAGGGCGTGTAGTGGAATTCCTAAGGCTTTGATCAATGCATGCAGGTAGGGGATTTGCTCGGCAAGCTCGCTCGGCATGCTTGGGCGGTCACCCTTGTAGATGGGTGACAGTTCATGACGAAAAGTGGGTTCAGGGGTATCGAAAATCACCGCCATATGTGTAGGCTGGACACGGCGCATCAGTTTTTGAATGGCAGAAATTGCACCACGAATTGCATTGGTGTGTAAACCGGTTGACGTGGTTAACGGTGGCAGCGCGTGAAAGGCACGAAATAAAAAGTAAGAGCCATCGACCAAGACAAATGGTGGCATGTATTCAATTCCTTATTCAAATAATAGCGCTATTGTACGTGATTTTTAGCGTGCCCGCTGAGCAAGTCTGTGGCAACAGCTTAGCGAATAATGACCGAAGATGAAATAACCGGCAGCGGCATGTTGTATGATGGAGTGGTATGGGACTGGAAAATATAAGAATGACAACAGGGCAAAATGAATTACGCATGATGTGGCTGATCAGCCTGGTGATTGTAGGCTTGAGTGCCTGGTATCTGGATTACGAGATTGTCAGCTATTTATGTGGGCTCGGTTTTCTGATGAGTGTAATGCAGTATGTCAATGCAGTGCAGCAGCCACTTGAAGAGATCACTGCTGAACATCAGTTGTCTATTTCTGGTTATTCCAAAGTTCCATTATATATTTCTTCCCTGATTGCCATTGTGGGAGGTGTCATCGACCTGAAATGGTTGATGGGGCTAGGCGTCACGGCCTGGATTTTCTTCCTGTTTCGATGGTTGCAACGAATAGAGCTGTCATTGCGACAGTTGCAGCATCGTATTCACTCGGCGCCAAGTCAGGACACTCTAAATTCTCAGCCAGTTCCACTGCAAGCCTTTCAGCAGCCGGCTCAAGGTGATCATGCTTCACCGGGTTTAATCGATCAGATCCAGCGCTGGATTTTTCAAGGCAATCCGGTGCTTAAAGCTGCAATCGGGATTCTGGTTGTCGGAATTATCCTGTTACTACGTTTTGCAACGGAGCATTGGCAAATCAGTCTGGCAATGAAATTGGGGCTGATTGCTTTGGCAAGTATGGCTGTTGCTGGGCTGGGCTATTGGTTGATCGAGAAAAACCGCAGTTTTGCGCTGGCACTTGAGGGTCTGGGATTAAGTGCGCTGTTTCTGACCTTATTCTTTGCCTATTACAATCTGGTCATTCCTGGTCTGTTGATGGCATCAGTGCTATTTGTGCTGATTATGGCCATGACGCTATATCTCAGTTTTAAGCAGAATAGTTTTGAATTGACGGTGATGGCGCTGTTAATTGCCTATATTGCACCATTTACTTTGCCTGTACGGGATGCCACAGCTGTAGAGCTGATTGCTTATTATCTGGTCATTAATATCGGAGTGGCAACGCTGACCAGCTTAAAACCCTGGAAGACGCTGAATCAGATTGCCTTTCTGGTCACTGCGATTGTTGGGGGAATCTATACGCTGATTCATGGCTACACTTCTGAACGCTATAGCATGACTGGCCTGATTCTGGCACATAGTGCCGTGTTTATCTGGCTGGGATTTCGTTTTAGTCAGTTACTCGCTAAAGATGACCTGAGCAGGTTCCAGCTCAAGCCGATTCTGGACATTGCCCTGATTTTTGCCGCGCCAATTACAGCCTATATTTTCCTGTATCTGATTCATTTTAATGAACGTACATGGCAGGCAGGACTGAGCCTGATTTACGCCGCAGTATTCGCAGTTTGCTGGTTAGGATCGCGGCGTAGTCATACCTTGAATATCATTGCCAATAGCTATCTCAGTCTGATGCTGATTTTTATTGCCCTGATTCCACCAATTTTGCTGGAAAGTGAATGGAGCGTAGTGGGTTGGGCCGTAGAAGGCATCTTAATTTATTTCTGGGCTTTGGAAAAGAATCTCAAAGTTGGGCAATATTTGAGTATGGGCTTGCTGATTATGGCTGGGCTGAGCAGTCTGTATTATCTGGTTGAGCTGAATCCAACACCGCGACACATTTTCTGGATACTGAGTGGTTGTTATCTGGCGGTGCTCCTGATTAGCCAGTTCAAAAAGCGTTATATCCAACAACTAGATGGGCTGAGTACTGGCTTCCTGAGCTTACTCAGTTTCTCAGCTAGCCTGATGCTATTTGCCTTATTGGAAGACGAGTTCAGTTCACCAGATGCCCATATTTATAGTCTGGCTACGGTTGCACTGATTTTTGCTGTTCTCAATGAGATTATCTTCAGAAAAAATCAGGACTGGAGCTGGCTGGTGCCAAAATGGTGTGGCTTAACGCCATTGGTTTTTGCTGGTGTGGTTCTGGCAATTGATCAAAGTGAAAATAGTATACTGATTTGGGAGAGTCAATTTGCCCGGATTATCTTCGGGTTATCCACCTTATTGTTAGCCTGGCAATGGCTGCGACCAGCCTCAGGCTTGTTGCTTTCAAAAGAATGGATGAGTTTGGGAGCTCTAGTGAGTCTGACTCTGGCAAGCCTATGTCTGATTCCAAGTATGCCCTATATCAGTATGGTGATTTTGCCATTAGGTCTGTGTTTCTGGTCTTATAAACAATCTGCTGATTCTGCTTGGCCGATGTTGTGGCAAAGCAACAGTACCTTGATTCTGATGGCAGCCTGGTTGTTGTGTTCACAGCTGCTCAGTCAGCAGGCCTTTGAGTTCTATTTGCTTCCTGTTTTAAATCCTTTTGATCTGGTGAGTATTGCCATGTTGATCAGCTTTATCTGGATGTTGCTGCAACAGATTAGGGCAGGGCGAGATAAAGGAATGATGGCAGTACTCATGGTACTGAGTTTACTTTGGCTATCCAGCTATATTGTATTGCGTGCCTTGCATATGTATTTAGGAACGCCGTTGAACAGTTTGGAAGTGTGGAGTAATGCCACAGTCCAGTTGAGCTTGACCATTTTATGGGTGCTATTGGCTTTTGCAACGATGTGGATTGCGGCATTGAAAGCCCTGAAACCGATGTGGATTCTGGGTGGTAGTATTCTGGTGATTGTAACCTTAAAACTGGTGCTGTTTGATCTGTCTCATATCGGGACCTTAACTCGAGTATTGTCCTTCTTGCTGGCAGGTGGAGTGATGTTGTTGATTGCTTATATTGCACCAATGCCGGATGGGGAGAAGAGGGTTTGAATCTAAATTAACTACATTTGAGCGTTAATTTAATCTCCCAAACCCTGCAAGCTTTAAGCAATGTGC
>NZ_DEZM01000110.1:0-13014 GCF_002364825.1 Acinetobacter sp. UBA3132
CTGGTTAGGCAACCTGCAGGGATCATCCACAGCATTATTGCTGAAGGAAATTGCCAAGCAGCATAAACAGTTATTTGTGATTGTGGCCCGCAATAATCAGCACCTTGGTCAGCTGGAAAGTGAACTGGAATTTTATGGCATCAAGCCGACTATATTTCCAGACTGGGAAATTTTGCCTTATGACCGTCTGTCTCCGCATCAGGACATTGTCTCTGAACGTCTGGCAATTCTGTCCAATATGCCGCAAACCGGGGTGTTGCTGTTATCTGCTTCTACGCTGGCACAGCGTGTAGCACCAAGCTCATGGGTATTGGGTGAACACTTTGATATTCGTGTCGGGCAAAAGCTTGATCTGGAACAGCAAAAGAAAAAACTGATTCAGGCGGGTTACCATCTGGTTGATACGGTATATGACCATGGTGAATTTGCAGTCCGCGGCAGCATCATGGACATTTATGCCTCTGGTCAGGATGCACCGATCCGGATTGACCTGTTCGATGATGAAATTGAAACGCTGAAATTTTTTGATCCGGAAACCCAGCGCACTACGCAAACTTTAGAACAATTTACCGTATTACCGGCACAAGAATTTCCACTGAAAGAAGGGCGCGCCACTTTCCGGGACCGTTATGGTGAGCTGTTCCCGACAGCAAACCCCAAGAAAAACCCGATGTATCAAGATGTCATGGATGGTATTGCTTCGCCGGGTATTGAGTTTTACATGCCGCTTTTCTTTAGTGCAGAAGCGATGCAAGCTCACAGCACTTTGGCTTCATACTTACCAAAGAATGGCATTGTCATTACAGATCGCGGTCTGGAAGAGTCATTAAACCAGTTTTGGGCTGAGGTGGTACGTCGTTATGAGGATCGCCGTCATAATGTGGATCAGCCAATTCTGCCTCCGGAAATGCTGTTTACCCAAACTAATCTTGTGCTGGAACAATTGAACCAGTTTGGTCGCATTATTGCTTCTCAAGATGTTTTTGATGAAAAAGCGGGTGTGATAAATTTGGATACTCAGACACCGCCACGACTGCCGGTCGATCCGAAACGGGAAAAGCCATTCATCGAAGTTAAAAAATATATCGATGCAGCTAATCATCCTGTTCTACTCGTGGCTGAAAGTGCAGGTCGCCGAGAAACTCTAAAAGATGCACTGCGTCCAAGTCTGGGGGATATCCCGACTGTTGAGAATTTTGATGCATTTGTCGCATCATTACATGCGATTGCCATTACCAGTGCACCTTTAGAACGTGGTCTGGTTTTGACTGATCGTATCACTGTGATTTCGGAAAACCAGCTCTATGAACATCGGGTGGTACAGCGCCGTCGCAAGCGTCAACAGGAAGTATCCGAAGAATTCCTGATTCGCAGTCTGACCGAGCTGACCATTGGTGCCCCAGTTGTACATATTGATTATGGTGTAGGGCGTTATGCCGGCCTGATTACTTTGAGCATTGACGATCAGGACCATGAATTCCTGCAACTGGATTATGCCGATGATGCCAAGGTTTATGTACCAGTCACCAATCTGCATCTGATCAGCCGTTATAGTGGTGGTGATCCTGATCTGGCACCACTACATAAGCTCGGAACAGATGCCTGGAGCAAAGCAAAACGTAAGGCACTGGAACAGATTCACGATGTCGCAGCCGAATTACTGGATATACAGGCACGTCGTTCATCCAAGCCCGGAATCAGTTTTGAGCTGGATCAAAGCCTGTATATGCAGTTTGCTAGCGGCTTTGCCTATGAAGAAACGTTAGATCAAGCCAATGCCATTGAAGCAACTTTATATGACATGCAGCAGGCCAAACCAATGGATCGTCTGGTTTGTGGTGATGTAGGCTTTGGGAAAACTGAGGTCGCAATGCGCGCTGCCTTTGTGGCAGTGCAGAATAACCGTCAAGTCGCAGTTCTGGTTCCAACCACTTTGTTAGCACAACAGCACTATGAATCCTTTAAAGACCGCTTCGCGGACTGGCCAGTACGTATTGAAGTGTTGTCACGTTTCGGTTCTTCCAAGGCACATACTAAAACGATTGAGGACCTGGCAGAAGGCAAAGTGGATATTGTGATTGGTACGCATAAAATTTTGCAGGAAAATGTCCAATTCAACAATCTTGGCCTGATGATTGTCGATGAAGAACACCGTTTCGGGGTGCGGGACAAAGAGCGTATTAAGGCTTTACGTGCTGATGTGGATATGTTGACCCTGACCGCAACACCAATTCCCCGTACCCTAAATATGGCTTTTAGTGGTATGCGTGATCTTTCAATCATCGCGACACCACCAGCACGTCGTTTGGCAGTAAAAACCTTCGTTCAGGAACAGACCAATGACACCATTAAAGAGGCGATTTTGCGTGAATTGCTGCGTGGCGGTCAAGTTTATTTCCTGCATAACGAAGTGGATACCATTGACCGTGCTGCAGAAAGCCTACGTGAACTGGTACCAGAAGCGCGTGTCATTGTTGCCCATGGGCAGATGCGTGAACGTGAGCTGGAGCAGGTCATGCAGCAGTTCTATCACAAGGAATACAATGTTCTGGTGTGCTCGACTATTATTGAAACCGGAATCGATGTGCCGAGTGCCAATACCATCATTATTGAACGTGCGGATAAGCTCGGTCTGGCCCAGTTGCACCAGTTGCGGGGGCGTGTTGGTCGTTCCCATCACCAGGCGTATGCTTATCTCTTGGTTCCATCGATAAAAGGTTTAAAAGGCGATGCTGAAAAACGCCTGGATGCGATTCAACGGGCTTCAAATCTGGGCGCGGGTTTTATGCTGGCAACCGAAGATCTGGAAATCCGGGGTGCAGGTGAACTCTTGGGTGAACAGCAAAGTGGTTCGATGCAGGCGATAGGTTATAGCCTATATATGGAAATGCTGGAAAAAGCCACCAAAGCCATTCAAAAGGGCAAGACACCGAACTTTGATGCACCATTATCTTTAACGGCAGAAATTAATCTGCATATGCCAGCCTTGATTCCGGATGACTATCTGGGGGATGTACATCAGCGTCTGCTGTTCTATAAACGTATCAGTAATACCAATACCCAAGACAAACTCGACAATATCCGTATGGAGCTGATTGACCGTTTTGGTATTCCACCACAACCAGTGAAGCAGCTATTTGCAGTACATCAGCTTCGTCTAAAAGCAGAACAGCTGGGCATTACCAAAATCGACATTGGCGGTCAGGGCGGTCATATCGAATTTGCTCCGGATACGCCAGTGCAGGCCATGAGTATTATCCAGATGATGCAGAAACATCCGACCTATTTCCGGATGAATGGCGGGCAACGTTTGAAAGTCATGGTCATGCTCGAAGACTATCAGAAACGTATTCAGTTTTTAAACGATTTGCTGGATAGCCTGCTGAAAGAGCTGCATTAAAAAGGTTTTAAAAAATGGGTCAGAAAAGGAATTCTGACCATTCGTTTAAATCGATGGCGAAGTCACCCCTCAATGGAAAGAAAGTCTTGATTAATTTGTGTGATTCGGTAAAGTCTGAGTTGTGACCGAGTTCATAACAAATCCTCCAAATTTGTATTTAAACAGATTGCTCACAATATTCAGCTAGCACTGGATATGTTAGTATTAGCCATCATTCTAATTTTGCATCATTTATAAAGATATGTTTAGTTTGCATCCTCAACTTGCTCAAGATACGTTTTTTGTAGGCGACTTTCCTTTATCAACATGTCGTTTGATGAATGATATGCAATTTCCGTGGTTAATCCTGATTCCACGTGTGCCGGGCATTACAGAATTATATGAACTTAGCCAGGCCGACCAGGAACAGTTCCTGCGTGAATCAAGCTGGTTGTCTAGTCAGCTTGCGCGTGTATTCCGTGCAGACAAAATGAACGTGGCTGCATTAGGTAATATGGTTCCACAGCTGCATTTTCATCATGTGGTTCGTTACCAGAACGATGTGGCTTGGCCAAAACCAGTGTGGGGAACACCTGCGGTTCCTTATAGCAGCGAAGTTCTTGCTCATATGCGTCAGACGTTAATGCTGGCTCTACGTGGTCAGGGAGATATGCCATTCGACTGGCGTATGGATTAATCTGATCCCATGCTGCAATCAGGCCTGTAAATTATACAGTGCTGCAAGGAGCAACTGAGTGCAAATAGACGATTGGGTACATAAAGAGCCGAAACAGTTTGAATATTTCCATCGACTGATGGGATATATCATGCTGTCGCTGGTCATCGTCGTTTTTCACTATACAGAGCCTGATACGCAGTACCAGATTTTTATCCCGTTTTTCTTTCTTGCGATTATACTGGCTCTGCCGAAGCTGTCGCGCTGGCTCATCTATCGCTACAATACTAGTATCAAGCGTAATGTCTTCTTTGTGCTCGACATTGCTGTAATTGCAGTCATTCTTTCTGCAATGCATATGAGTCTGGTACTGTCTTTATTAGGACTGGTCGCATTGCTGTATACCGCAATCAGTAACAAAATTTCATTTTTGACGTTCTCATTGGCAAGCCTGATCGGTATTGCCATTTTTTATTTCTGCAATATTTTTATCTTTGGTTTTGGTGAATATTTTCAGCCAACCAGCAATGAGTTGACGGTTTTGGGCTTCCTTTGTCTGGTGACCTATTTTGGTGTAGGGAATTACTATCAAACCACGCGTGCACGTTATATGGCGCAGAAAAAGAATCATTATTATGATCAGATGAACCGTTATATGGAATTTGCCAACCAGCTGAGCCGTTATGCACCCTTGCAGCTGTGGCAATCAATTATGAAAGGTGAGTCTGAAGCCAAGATTGAATATAAGCGTAAGAAACTTACTGTATTTTTTTCCGATATCCAGGGTTTCACGGAACTCTCTGAAACGCTCATTCCAGATGACTTGGCCTTCCTGCTGAATGACTATCTCAGTCACATGACAGAAATCGCCAAGCACTATGAAGGCACGGTAGATAAATTCATGGGTGATGCGATCCTGATCTTTTTCGGTGATCCGCATTCTGATGGTGTTGAGCAGGATGCCAAAAACTGTCTGGATATGGCGATTGCCATGCGTCAGCAGATGAAAATCCTGCGTGAACGCTGGGTGAAAATGGGCTATCCACCGCTACATATCCGTATGGGTATTTCGACGGGGTATTGCCACGTTGGCAATTATGGCGCTAATCACCGTATGGCTTATACGATTGTGGGACGGGATGCCAACCTGGCAGCACGATTACAATGTGCTGCTGAAGTAGATGAAATCCTGATTTCTGAAGATACCCATACACTTATCAAGAATGACTATCTTTGTGCAGGAAAAAAACCAGTATTCCTGAAGGGGATTAAAGAGCCAGTATGTACTTGGCAGGTAATGGAGCGATTTACTTCAGAGAAAATTGATTATCAACGCTGGTTTGATTACGAATATAAAGGTTTCCATCTGTTACTTAATCTGGATGAAGTACAGAACTACGAATATCCTAAACTGGTCAATGTGCTTGAAAATATGATCAAGCGGATTCAGACCCAGCAGAAGATGACCAATTCACAAGGTATTGTAAAGTTAAAACTTGAAGATGAAGTCATTGAACATCTACCAGCGAGTACAGCAGAACCTGTGGTATTAGAAAAAGAGACTGAGAAGCAGGAATATGAAACCAGGTCAGATCAATCAGAAAAAAAGACCAGTCGCGCGAGTTAAGACAAAAATCAATCGCCATAAAGATCAGATGTAAAAAAACCACGCTCAAGCGTGGTTTTTTATGAAAATCGCTTAGTGATTTTCTGAAGCATGGTTGATGGTGTATTTCGGAATTTCAACTTCCAGATCTTCGTCCACCACTTTGACCTGACAAGACAAACGTGAATCAGGCTCAAGGCCCCATGCACGGTCTAACAAATCTGCTTCAACATCATTCATTTCTTCCAGGCTGTCAAAGCCACGACGCACAATCACGTGACATGTGGTACATGCACATGACATATCGCAAGCATGTTCAATCTTAATCCCGTTATTTAGCAGGCTTTCACATAAATTGGCATCTTGTTCAACTTCAAACTCAGCACCTTTAGGGCAAATTTGCGCATGTGGAAGAACTTTAATACGTGGCATAGTCTTTACCTTAAATTAGTTTGAGTTTGACCAGTCGTCGAGTTTAGTACCTTTCAGTGCTGCATCGATATGCTGGTTCATACGAGCAGCTGCAAATGCATCACTATGTATTTTAAGCTGTTCTACGGCAGATTCAATCGCTTTGATATCTGTACCTTGCAGCTCCTGTTCAAGCTTGGCTTGAGCAGCTTGCAGATCAGTAAGCTGCTGTTCACTTAACAACGCCGCATCCATTTTCAGGGCCTGAGTAAGTGCTTCAAGTTCACGTTGTGCTTCAACTTTGGTTTCCTGAAGATGACGCAGGTTCTTGTCTTCTTCAGCAAATTTATAACCTTCAAGCAGTAAACGCTCTGTATCTTCGCTCGATAAACCATAAGATGGCTTGATATCAATCTGTGCTTTAACACCAGATGTGGTTTCTTGCGCAGCTACGGTTAATAGACCATCAGCATCCACCTGGAAAGTCACTTCAATACGTGCCTGACCTGCAGTCATTGGGGGAATACCGTGGAGCACGAAGCGACCCAAGCTACGGCAATGCTCCACCAGATCACGTTCACCCTGAACTACATGGATCAACATCGAGTTCTGACCATCTTGATAGGTGGTGAATTCTTGACGGCGTGCCACAGGAATCGCGGTATTACGTGAAATCAGACGTTCTACCAGACCACCCATGGTTTCAAGACCCAGAGACAATGGTGTTACGTCTAATAATAATGAACCGTCGGTTGAATTACCAATCAATTGATTCGCAGTAATCGAGGCACCAATTGCAACTACTTCATCCGGATTGATGGTACATAGAGGTTCTTGATTGAACACTTCACGCACTGCTTTCTGAACGGCATAGGAGCGGGTAGAACCACCTACCAGAACAACATTTTGAATATCGTCCAGTTCCAGTTTGGCATCACGCATTACACGTTTACAAACGCTAATCGTTTTATCCAGTGCAACTTTAATGATTTCTTCAAACGTTGGACGATCTAATGTTAAGACATGATCCAGCAGTTTTAATTCTACAGACTCTGCATCAGAAAGCGCTTCTTTGGCTTTACGCGCAGCTGTAATGAAATGTGCATATTCAGCATCATTGAGGGTTTCAATATTCAGCTGTTTCTTGGCCCATTTTAGAATCAGACGATCCAGGTCATCACCACCCAGAGCAGTATGGCCACCAGTCGCTAATACTTCGAATACGCCTTGCGAGAAACGCAGGATAGATACGTCAAAAGTACCACCACCTAGGTCATAGATCACATAGTTGCGATCTGTACTGAGGTTAGTTTCCTGATCCAGACCATAAGCTACAGCAGCAGCAGTAGGTTCATTCAGTAAACGAAGTATATTTAAACCGGCCAATTGTGCCGCATCACGAGTTGCCTGACGTTGCGCTTCATCAAAATATGCAGGAACTGTGATGACAGCGCCATTAATCTCATTTTTCAAGCTTGCTTCTGCACGGTCTTTCAGCTGTTTTAAGATTTGTGCTGAAATTTCGACGGGTGTTTTACGACCTTGAGCAGTCTCAAATGCTGGCATTTCATTCGCTTCACCCACTAAGGTATACGGGTGCTGGAATTTAATATCCGCTTGAGAACGACCCATAAAACGTTTTACAGAAACGATGGTATTCTTTGGGTCGGTCATTATGAATGGTGCAGCTTCATAGCCGTACTGAGTGCTTTGCTCTGCATAATGAACGATAGAAGGAAGTAACACACGTCCTTGTTCATCATTAAGTACTTTGGCTTTACCTGAAAGAACCGTGGCGACCAAAGAATGGGTGGTGCCTAAATCGATACCAATCGCAATGCGGTGTTCATGCGGTGCACTTGATTGACCTGGTTCTGCAATCTGCAAGAGAGCCATAGTGTTACATCCTTTGCACGTTAAATATTAAAGAGAGAAATTAAAAATCGTCATCGAGGTCAAAGCTGTCGTCATCGAGGAAACGGTCTTCCGCTTTATCGATATCGGCCATGACTTTGACAAAGAAGCGCAGTTTACGCACAGTATCGCGAGCCTCAGCCCAGTCTTCCTCTTCATAATCTATTTTGAATTCACGCACCAGACCATCAATCCACTGTTGAACTTCAACTTTCAAGGAAGATAAATCTTCTGCCGAAGCTGCATCATCAAGCTGCTCACGAATTTCAAGCGCATCTTGCAGGAACTCAAAATCACTGATGGAATGATCCAGATGATAATCCTGTTTTTTCAATGAAAGTAAGTAAGCAGCGCGACTATCCACGGCCGACAAAACCTTATATGCCTGATTGATTTCACTTGATTTGATCAGGGCCTGGTCTTTGTCTGCAGCTTTATCTGGATGATATTGTTGCTGTAACTTTAAAAATTCAGCTTTTAAAGCAGCTGAATCAATATCAAGTGCGACAGGGAGGTTGAACAACTCAAAATGATTCATGGGAGATTGGATCCACGATTAATATGCAAATTAACTGCAATGTATAGCTAAAAACTACTGCCTAAATGCAATTAAAACAGTGTAGAGGACACTGTTTTAATGATGCAAGGATAAATGTACGCTAATGATTAAGCCTTATACAGTGAAGGATTCACCGCAGCCACATTCACCTTTCTTGTTCGGGTTGTTAAATTCGAAGCCTTCATTCAGACCATTTTTTACGTAGTCCATCTCCATACCTTCGAGATAAACCAGGCTTTTCGGGTCAACGAAAACTTTAACACCAAACTGTTCGAATACTTCATCATGTGTATCAGCGTCATCGACAAATTCAAGCACATAAGCCAGACCAGAACAGCCTGAAGTTTTCACACCAACGCGAATGCCTTCACCCTTACCACGATTTTTCAGGTAATTGCTGATATGAGTTGCAGCATTTTCAGTTAAATGGATCATGAAAACTCCGTTAATCTTTCTTCAAAAATACACGTCAGCAATTAAGCTTTCACTTTTTTGCTACGATAATCTTCTACAGCAGCTTTAATGGCATCTTCAGCAAGTACAGAACAGTGTACTTTTACTGGAGGAAGAGCAAGTTCAGTTGCAATATCAATATTCTTGATCGCTTGAGCTTCGTCCAGAGTTTTACCTTTTAGCCACTCGGTTACCAGTGAGCTAGAGGCAATTGCTGAACCACAGCCATAAGTTTTAAAACGTGCTTCTTCGATCACACCTTCATCATTCACTTGAATCTGAAGACGCATCACGTCGCCACATGCTGGTGCACCCACCATGCCTGTACCTACGTTTTCTGCATTTTTATCTAAAACACCAACGTTACGTGGGTTTTCGTAATGGTCGATTACTTTTTCGCTATAAGCCATGTTGCTTCTCCAAACCTCGGGGTCAGCCTAATATTAAATATGGGGATTAAAAAACTTTTATCAATGAGATAACAACATAAATGCTGTTATCTTTGATGCAAGATTAGTGTTCAGCCCATTCAACTGTAGAAAGGTCGATACCTTCTTTGTACATATCCCAAAGCGGAGAAAGTTCACGTAACTTCTCAACAGCAGCTTTAGTGACTTCAAGTACATGATCAATATCTTCTTCAGTGGTGTATTTACCAAAGCTAAAGCGGATTGAGCTGTGTGCAAGTTCGTCTGATAGGCCCAATGCACGTAGAACATAAGACGGTTCTAGTGTTGCAGAGGTACATGCTGAACCTGAAGATACTGCTGCATCTTTCAGAGCCATCATTAGTGATTCACCTTCAACAAAGTTGAAGCTCACGTTTAGGTAGTTCGCAACGTTATAAGTTTCGTGGCCATTCAGGAATACCTGTTCAAGGTCACGTAAACCATTCCAAAGTTTGTCACGAAGTACACGTAAACGCGCTTGTTCAGAATGCAAGTTTTTACCTGCAAGTTCGAATGCTTCACCCATACCTACGATCTGGTGAGTCGCAAGCGTACCAGAACGCATGCCACGTTCGTGACCGCCACCATGCATTTGTGCTTTCAGGCGTACACGTGGGCTACGACGTACGAACAGGGCACCGATGCCTTTAGGACCATAGATTTTGTGTGCAGAGAAGCTCATCAGGTCGACTTTCAGTTGAGAAAGGTCAATTTCAACTTTACCTGCAGCCTGTGCAGCATCTACGTGGAAGAAAATTTTCTTGGCACGAGTGATTTCACCAATTGCAGCAACATCCGTTACGGTACCAATTTCGTTGTTTACCATCATCAGGGAAACAAGAATGGTATCTGGACGAATTGCAGCTTCAACCATGTCTGGTGTAATTAAACCAGTTTTTGGTTGTGGTTCCAGGTAAGTAATTTCAAAGCCTTCAGACTCCAGCTCACGGCATGTATCCAAAATTGCTTTATGTTCAATTTTAGACGTAATGATGTGCTTACCTTTAGATGCATAGAACTGAGCTACACCTTTTAGGGCAAGGTTGTCAGATTCAGTCGCACCAGAAGTCCATACGATTTCACGTGGGTCAGCTTTGATAAGGTTAGCGACCTGTTCACGTGCGTATTCAACTTTTTCTTCCGCTTGCCAGCCGTATGCATGTGAACGAGATGCAGCATTACCGAAGGTACCTTCGAAAGTTAAGCATTCCATCATGCGTTCTGCAACTTGAGGGTCTACAGGAGTGGTTGCTGCATAGTCAAGATAAATCGGACGTTTCA
The DNA here is from genome assembly GCF_002364825.1 of Acinetobacter sp. UBA3132. Taxonomy (NCBI): domain Bacteria; kingdom Pseudomonadati; phylum Pseudomonadota; class Gammaproteobacteria; order Moraxellales; family Moraxellaceae; genus Acinetobacter; species Acinetobacter sp. UBA3132. Next base: position 10,729 of record NZ_DEZM01000110.1, read on the forward strand.
TGTCAAATACCTGTAACCGATAAAAGAGCTGAATCAAAAGATGCTGAATTTTGGCGAAGTGAAACGGTTTGAACGTTGTCACGTGCTACGAGGTCAGCAAGCGAGATTTTTGCGAGATAATCGGCAATGTGGTGGGAGAGTTCCTGCCATAAATCGTGAGTCAAGCACATCGCACCATTCTGGCAGTTGCCTTTATGGTCGCAGCGAGTAGCATCAACAGTTTCGTTTACAGCTTCAATGATTTCTAACACAGTGATGTCTTGAGCATTACGCGCCAGATGATAACCACCATTGGCACCACGGACACTTGAAACTAAGCCATGACGTTTTAGTTTCGCAAATAACTGCTCAAGATAGGCAACGGAAATAGTTTGACGAGCTGCAATTTCAGCAAGCGTGATCGTTTGTTCAGTTGGCTGCAAAGCTAGATCAAGAAGAGCAGTCACTGCGTAGCGACCGCGAGTGGTTAAGCGCATGATTCGATACACATGGTTAGACTAGATGTGTTGATTTTAAGAATCCTGACTAAAATAGTCAAGTTTTTTTATTATGCAAAGTGAAACGTTAAATCGTACCAAAAAGAAGGTTTTATTAAGCAAGCCAATTATATACTAATAACGTAATTAAACCTACAGTGATAAGACCAAAGATTATATTAATTTGCTTCTGACGACGTTGCATGCGTCGAATCCGGTTTTCATACTGCTTAACTTCTACTTGTAGGGTGTTAATTTTAGAACGTTGCTGGTCAATTTTATCTAGAAGTGGGGCCAGACGATTACGTGAAGTAACGACTTCAGACTCGTCTCTTGGTTCATACAGCCACTGTTTCCAGTCAGCAAGCAGTTTCGGCAGGGCAAACAGGGTCAGCAGATCACGGAATTCGTCTTTCAGGATCTGATTGCCATCAATACGCATAGCCTTAATACTGCGACGATTACCAAAAATAAAGATTTTGATCAGATCGGATAGATTAGTACGCACATCAAGGTCAATGATCTTATTTGGCGCTTTATGGTCAAATAGCAGACCCTTATCGGTAAACTGCACATAAAAGTCGAAATAAGGAATATAACTATTAATCTTAATAGCGATATTTTCATCAATAAACTTTTTAGCTTGTAATGCAACAACGCGATCATGTTTTAGAATAAAAGTGAAAATTGTTTCTAAAACAATTAAAGTCATTGTCAGCAATAAGTGCGGCTGCTTTTGACTTTGCTGCGATTCGCTCATAGATACAACCAATCCTTTCCTGAAAAATTTGAAATATAAAACATCCTGCCTAATTGATATTTCAGGGATTAAACTTAAAACATGAAATAAATTGCTTTGTAGAACAGTTTAGCAAAACTGGCAAGTATTAAATTTGGTAATATGCTGTAATTTTGTAGATTTCTATATAAAATTTGCATAGAAAATAATCAGGAGGCGTGCACATGGACAAATCTGAAGCGGCACTGGATGCAATTCCGGAAACAGAACAAAAAATATCAAAAGCTAAGTCGAGATTAGGATCAGAGCGTAAGTCGGTCCTCGACTTTCGAAAATATACCAAACAAATCTGGCTGGCTGGACTGGGTGCATTCTCTCGTGCCGAAGAAGAAGGCAATAAATTATTCGACTCTTTGGTCAAGGTGGGAGAAGAGCTAGAATCCAAAACGACTGACATTGCCGACCAAACTGTCGAAAAAGTCTCAGAAAAGGCCAAAGAGTCTGTCACAGATACCAAAGATAAAGTTGAAAAATTAATTGATCACTCTGTTCATCATTCCTTGAATCGTATAGGATTAGTGACGCTGAAGGACGTACAGCATCTAGAAAAACTGATCCTGCAGCTGCATGCTAAAGTCGATCAGTTGATGGAAGAACAGGGGAAAATACAGGATGAATTGTCTAAAAAATCACAACGAAAGTGACTTTATTTATTATTCAATGTTTTTTTCGCTTATTTTTTAAAAAAAAAGAGGTCGAAGAGTATTGCGTTTAGCCCTAAACCATTGTTATAAAGTCGCTATGGCAATTTAAACAAATTCTTGGACCTTAAATAAACGATATTAAGAGGACGTAATTTTCATGAATAAATCAGAATTAATCGATGCAATTGCAGAGAAAGGGGGATTGTCTAAGACTGATGCAGGTAAAGCCTTAGATGCAACAATTGCTTCAATTACTGAAGCACTTAAATCTGGTGATACTGTTACACTTGTTGGTTTTGGTACATTCAATGTTAAAGAGCGTGCGGCTCGTACAGGCCGTAACCCGCAAACTGGTGCAGCTTTAGAA
>NZ_DEZM01000225.1:0-4677 GCF_002364825.1 Acinetobacter sp. UBA3132
AATATTAAATAAAGTGAGTTAAATAAGTGCATTTAATACAATTAAATGCTATTAAGATGTGCATTTATATTTAAAATAATTTATGTAAAAATAAAAAATCCCATTCTTAAAATGGGATTTTCTTCTAAAAAGGCTTATCTGCTTTGCCAGAATTGCTGTTGTAAACTGACCGTTTCAGCTTCAATCTCAGGTACTGGTCCAATCAACTCAATCTCCTTTTGTCCATGACTAAAGATATAGTGTGAGCTGACACTCATCGTTGGGTTTTCCTGATGATTACCGGTACATTCAAGTAAGTGTTCTTCCGAAATACCATAAACTACACGGCCTATATTGGCCCAATAGATGGTTCCAGCACACATACAGCAAGGTTCTACTGCCGTATAAAGCGTACATTGCCATAAATAATCTGCTGGATAATTGGTCGCAGCAATACGGGCTAATGTTGATTCTGCATGATTGACCGTATCAATATTACATTAGGTGAGCAGCACCGTTTCATAATCTGGCGCCACCAGTACTGCTCCAAAAGGATGATGTTCCAGCTGGGTAGCACGCCGTCCCACGTCATTGGAAAGTCTTAAAAACTTTAATATCTGCTGATGATTTGGACGGCTTATTTATTTATACCAGAATAAATTTTAAATGATTGAATATTTAAATAGATTCTTTGCATTTTAAGAAAGTGTAATTTATTTAAATATAGCCCCCGCTTATTAAATAAAATCTACTGGTTTATTTTAAACAATATAACGTTTACTTAATCCCCATTCTGCCAATATACGTCGATAAGTTGTTGATGAGCGATCTGCTTCAAAATGTGCTTCCATGGAAATATCCAGTGGCAGCTCTTCCGGTTTTTGACTTTCTACCAGTTCCTGGTCTTCAGCAAAGATCTGTGCATTAAAATCATAAACTGCCTGCAAATCGCCAGTGGTATCAAAATTTCGGGTTAATGGTACAAACAGTCTGGTTTGGTTGTGTGACACTGGACAGCAGGCATTCAGGATCTTAAGAATGCCTTCATTTGGAAAATGCACAGTTAATATCGCAGAAAATGGTGGATAGACATCAAACACGCGTTTCCATAAAAATCCTTCAGGTGCCAGATGCTGCATGCCATGAGGATAATTGCTGACATTACTGACATATTCAGTATGCAGACCATAAGGCGTACGTTCGGTATTGTATTTCGGCACCACCGGATTATCACGATCAGCAAAAGCATTGTGATGTACCCAGGCAAAATGCGCTACATCAATAAAGCCTTCTAACTGACGACCACTCGAACCGGCAATATCCACAAATGGCGGTAAAATAGATTGATGTTCTGCGGTATCCCAGGTATCTAGTACCGGGAAATTGGCAGCAATTTCATTCCGGCTAAACAGGCTGGTCCAGATCAGACCGTATTTTTCTACGACTGGAAATTTTGTGAGCGAGAAACGGTCTGAGATTTTAGTCAACTCGGGTTGCGCTGGGATTTTGATACATTTTCCCTGTTCGTTGTATTGCAGACCATGATAGGGACAGACAATATTTCCCCCAGAAACCCAGCCCTTGCTCAGTGGTACACCACGATGCGGACAGATATCGCGTACCAGATGAATGACGCCGCTTTCAGTTTTATAAATTGCCAGTTTGACATCCAGCAAAGTGACTTGCTGTGGCTTTTCGTTCACGTCCTGAATACGTGCAACCGGATACCAATGATGCGCCAGAATTTCCCAATCCTGATCATCAAACTGGCTGTAGCATGGCTTGCTAAATACATTGATCATTGGAATAGCGTTCATATCAAACCTTTTTTCTGCAAAATCCTGAATATTTTTAATCCCCTGAAACGTGGCTTGTGCTGGCTAGCGTTCCAGTTATTTACAATTGAAATTACTCGTTTTTTTACTTTTTCGTCTATTAGAATGTTTCGTATAAATCATTCTAAAAATTAGAACAGTACCTTGTAATACTTGCTTGGTTTGGACCTTAGCTTCCTGCTTTGGCATAAAACTCGCATAAAGCTTTTATTGAATTTTAAGTACAGGTGAAACAGGCTTGAGTAAATTGATAAATACCCCGTTTTCACGCTTTTCTGATTACTTTATTGCTGTGGCGAAAAGTGGCAGTTTACGTAAGGCTGCAGATCAGTTATTTATTTCGGTATCTGCAGTTCACCGGCAGATCGCCCTGGCTGAAGAAGAATTAGGTATTGAGCTGTTTGAACGTTTGCCCAACGGACTGAAGTTAACTTTAGCGGGTGAAATGCTATATGCCGATATTCTAAAATGGCAAAAGGAGTTTCAGCAGACATGTATCCGCTTTGATGAAATTCAGGGACTCAAACGTGGCAGTATCGAATTTGGATTAATTTCTGCCTTGAGCGAAGGCTTTGTAATGCAGTCACTACAGCATATGTATGCGCAGTATCCTTGGATCAATTTCAATATACGGGTGGCAGACAGTGAAGTGATTGCCCGAAAAATTATCGATACCGAACTGGATTTCGGGCTGATTCTTAATCCCAAAGCCCATCATCAGCTGGAAGTACTGCATTTTCTGGAATTGCCTTTGGGCTTTGTCATGTCCAAACAGCATCCCCTAGCTGAGGCTGAACGAATCTATTTTTCAGATACCTTGGATGACAATCATTTTATCGCAGCAGAGCCGCTGATCATTCATGACTATGTACAGGCCATGTACAAACATCACAAATTCATTCCGGCACGCAAAACGGAATCCAATGATATCCGCCTGATAAACAGCATGATTAAGGCCAATACCGGTATTGGCATCTTGAGTTATCTGGATGTCTTCCCGGAACTGCAACGCGATGAACTGATCTTTAAACTGATTACAGAAAAAGGTGTACGGCCTTTGACCATTGCCCTTTGCGTTGCACCAAAACGTCAGATTTCAAGAGCCTCCCAGCTAATGATCAAGCATATTATTGAACAGATGGAACAGCTAAAAAGTCAGATTTCTCAGCCAGCAGCCTAATAAATGATTTGTGAGGTCTACCTTTTCCATAAAGACGCGTTAATTCTCAAAATATGCTCACATATAAAAGAGAATGATCTTCAAATGGTAAAGAGTGTTCTAATTTTCTCAATACCTCATACGGATTTCTCTAATTTTGGTGAATGGGCTGTTGATCTATATTCAATCGAATATCACCGATTTGAGGCAATCATGAATAGTAAAACCATCCTCACACATCAGCCTGACTTACCTGTTCATATGACATTTTCAGAACATGACTGGCATCTGTTAGCGCAATACTGGTATCCGGTAGCCTTGGCACGCGAAGTCTCTGAACAGCCAATCGGGACCATGTTGCTGGATATGCCCTTGGTAATTTATAAAATGGGGGATGAAATTATTGTGGCGCGAGATACCTGTCCACATCGAGGGGTTGCTTTAAGTCTGGGAAAAAATGATGGACAAGGTGTGGTTTGTCCTTATCACGGTCTACGCTTTGGATCAGGTGGAAAATGTAATCGTATCCCGGCCCATCCGCAGCAAAAAATCTCTGAGCGTTTCAATCTAAAAACCTATGCCGCCGTAGAAAAATATGGTCTGATCTGGTGCTCATTGCTGGCAGATAAACAGGCTGAGGCAAATATTCCGCAAATGCCTTACTGGGATGAACCAGATTACCAGCAACTGGTTTGCCCGAAAGTTGATATTCAGTGTTTTGCCGGTCGGCAGCTAGAAGGTTTTATTGATGTCGCACATTTTGCCTGGGTACATCCAGATACTTTTGGCGATCCGGATAATTCAGAAGTACCCGATTATCAAACCTATGAGACAGATTATGGTTTTGCTGCTGACTATATCAGTACCGTTGGACGCTATCCGATCGGACTGGATCAGCGCGGTGCAAAAGACTTTAAATGGCTACGCCATTTTGAAATCAGTGTACCCTTTACCGCGACCTTGACCATTCATTTTCCCCATGATGCCAAACAGGTCATTATGAATGCAGCTTCGCCTATGACAGCACGTACTACGCGGCTGTTTGCACCCATCTGCCGGAATTATGACAAAGACCTGCCAGTTGAAGATGCTTATGACTTTAACCTGAAAATTTTTGAAGAAGACCGGTTAATCGTCGAAAACCAGAAACCTGAATATCTGCCTTTGGACTTGTCTTTAGAAGCACATTTCCCGGCAGCTCGCAGTTCCAGCATGTACCGGAAATTGCTGCGTAAGCATGGATTCAGTCCTTTATTTGCGGCTTGAGTTGAAATGAAAGGCTCTGGTTTTGGCTGGATTATTTTCCAGCTTTCAGTTTGAACAGTGGATCAGAGTCTTTCTTGCATTACCTATGTTTAAAAAATAATAACAAGCGTTAATCATAATATGCCTCTCTTTTCTTGGAGAACCGTTCTAACTGCTTCAGGAACCCTTCAAAATAATCTTTCTGTTTTTCTTCAGTGCGATAGCCTGCAAATAAAGTACGGCGTAATCCTTCAGGTGCGACGCAATCCAGACGGCGGGAGCTTACCCAGCCTTTCTGTTCATATTCATTCACCACCCAGTCCGGTAATGCTGCAATTCCGCGTCCACTTGCCACCAGCTGAATCAACATCTGGGTTAAATCAGTCGTCCGGATCTGTTTTGGCAAGATATTGGCTGGAATAAACAGGCGTGACATGATGTCTAGGCGATGTTTATCCA
>NZ_DEZM01000225.1:4834-6417 GCF_002364825.1 Acinetobacter sp. UBA3132
GGCGATGTTTATCCACTGGGTAAGTCACCAGTGTTTCTTCTGCCAGTTGCTGTACGCTAATCTCTTTGGCACGTACCAGTGGATGAGTATTGGAAAGTACCAAACGTGATTCATATTCAAAAATCGGAAAATACTCTATCCCTTTTAATGCGATCGGATCGGCGGTAATCAGCAAGTCAAACTCACCAGTTTGTAAAAGCTCATGCGGATTGGCTTCAAAGCCTGAAGCAAAGTCTAAATCTACATCTGGATATTGGATGCGATACTGATTGAGTAAAGGCATCAGCCAGTCAAAGCAGCTATGACATTCAGAGGAGAAAATAATACGTCCCGTCTGTCCATGGACAATACGAGTAATATCACTTTGGGCAATCTGTACCTGAGGCAATATTTCATCTGCCAGTTTAAGTAATCGCTGTCCAACATTGGAAAAGCTCACAGGCCGACTACGGCGATTTACGACTTCTACGCCAATCCATTGATCAATTTCACGCAATTGATGAGATAAGGCTGAAGGTGTAAGACACAAATCTCCTGCAGCGGCGACCAATGAACCATGTTCTCGTAAAGCAACTAAAGTTTTTAAATGACGAAGTTCTAACATGTCTTCCTGCAGAATTTTCATAAAGCAATTTCAATATGCTGATCATAAAGCATAAAATTTTTATCTGTTAGTTTTTTTCAGCTTTAAATAACAATGATGATATTTATTCAATTTGTATTTATATCTACTAACATTCCCAGCAGTTAACCCGACTTATATTTTAAAAGCTAATTTTGAAAACAAGAATGATTTGATGGTGAGGCTTTGCCTTCAGCAAATTCTGAATTTTATCCAGCCCTAGAGTAATACCATTCACTGGATCAGTTTGAATCGCATCAACTGGTAATGCGCCAAGCAAGCTAACCCGACTCATCCACAATAGGATAAAGTTGGTATTAAACTGCCCGCCATTGTATAAAATATCACGCTCACCATCACCAATTGATACCATTGGAAATGCGGCTTTTAATGCCGGATGCTGGGTAGATGCCCCCAGCAGACTGGTAATACCTAGATAAGAAACACCATAGAGACCAATATTGCCATTTGACCATAACTGTTTGCCAGCCCAGTCAATAATTTCAAAACTGTCCTGCTGTTTAATGCCATCAAATGCCTGCCATACCCCTTCTGAAGAACCGGTACCATGTACATCTGCAGCTACTGTGGCATAACCACGGCCTACAAACTCAGGATTCGGGCCGCCTGCCATATCCGCAATCTGGCCTGCAAGGCCTGTATTGTAGAGTGTCTGGATTAAAATCACTGGATGTGGTTTAGTAAAATCGGGTTGTTTATTCTGATCAGCTGGCAAGGTAGCACGAATTGCGATTTTGGTACCATCACGCATTTTAATCTACTGTACAGGCAAAGTGACCATATTGGGATAATCATAATCGCGAGTGTAATTACTCCATTGTGCATCTGAATTTGTGAGTAATGGTCGTTGAACTTGACTTTCGAACTGTCGTGTTCCTAATTTAGTATTTTTTAATGTAATGGCAGGTTGTGTCATGCCTGTAGAGTCAGTAAAAGATTG
>NZ_DEZM01000241.1:0-5941 GCF_002364825.1 Acinetobacter sp. UBA3132
TCATCATCATTAAAGAACAGAGCTTGAAATGCATAAAATACTGATTATTGAAGACGACTTTATGATTGCCGAGTCGACTGAAACCTTGCTCAAGCTGCATCAATTTGATGTGCACTGGGTCAATAATGGCCTGGATGGTTTAAAACAGTTACAGCAGCAGGCCTATGATATTGTCCTGCTGGATCTGGGCCTGCCGATGATGGATGGCATGCAGGTACTCAAACATATCCGGCAGAAGTTCCCCAATTTGCCGGTGCTGATTATCTCTGCCCGGGATCAGTTACAGAACCGGGTCGATGGGCTAAATCAGGGGGCAGATGATTACTTGATTAAACCCTATGAATTTGATGAACTGCTGGCCCGTATTCATGCTTTGATCCGACGCAGTAGTCCCCCAAATACCGGGGCAGAGAGCCATAAAAAGTTATCACACAGTGGTCTGGAACTGGATCTGGAGCAGCATATCGCATGCTTTAACAGTCAGCCGATCGAGTTGTCTAATCGGGAATGGTCGATTCTCACCGCATTACTCACTCATCCCAGCAAAATTTTTTCTAAAAATGATCTAGAAGACAAGCTTTATGACTTCGATAGTGATGTCAGCAGTAATACCGTTGAAGTGTATGTGCATCATCTGCGGGCGAAATTAGGCAAAGACTTCATCCGTACCATACGTGGTCTAGGATATCGCTTAGGATAGAGCCTTATGCAGAAACGTTATTCTTTGCAAAAACGCCTGATTATCTACATTTCGTTGTTTAGCCTGGTACTGGGCTGTATCCTGATTTTCGCTGCCTACCGGATTGCCCTCGAAGAAATAAATGAAGTGCTGGATAAACAGATGCAAAGTCTGGCCGAGCGCATTGCAGAAAATCATCCGCGACCGCTACAAAGCCAAATCGATCTGGAAAAACAGTACAGTGAAGAAGATTTGTTTGTAGATATTTGGTCCTATGCAAATACAGCTACTCCCTTGCATCCACAGGATGTGCTGGTTGCACCGGTCAAGAAAGCAGGTTTTTACAAGCATCAGACGCCGTATGGAACCTGGCTCACCTATATCATTCCAAGTGACCAGTTGCAGATTCAGGTGAGTCAACAGCAAAATGTCCGGCAGGAGCTGGCGCTGGAACTGGCTGGCAATATGTTTCTGCCTTATGTACTTTTCTTGCCTTTTGCCGTGTTCGGTTTAGGCTGGATGATCCGGAAAAATTTTCAGCCGCTGCATGACTTTAAAACGGAACTGGCCAGCCGTAAGGCACAAGAATTAAAGCCGATTGAAATGAAGGATTATCCTATGGAGCTGGAACCGACCATTCAGGAAATGAATCATCTGTTTGGTCGAATTTCCCTGGCCCAACAAGAACAACGTCAATTTGTCGCAGATTCTGCCCATGAATTACGCACGCCACTGACCGCACTCAACTTGCAGCTGCAAATTTTATTGCAGCAGTTTCCGCAGAGCGACTCGCTCCATAATCTGAGTCAGGGCGTTTTGCGCATGCAGCATCTGGTCAACCAGTTATTGAGTCTGGCCAAACAGGATGCTTCCGATAGCTTAACCGAGCCGGCACAAATGCTTTCACTCAATCAGATGACCGTGGCCTGCATTGAGCAGATGATTCAGCTGGCCTTACAGAAAGAGATTGATCTGGGTTTAGAACAGCAGCAGGAATTGCGAATTCAAGGACAAGCTTCGACCTTGCACTCGATTATTTATAATTTAATTGATAACGCGATTAAATACACTCCGAAAGGCGGCGTGATTAATGTATCGATTTTTCAGCAAGGCCAGCAGGCGGTTTTAAAGATTGAAGACAGTGGGGCAGGAATAGATCCTGCTCAATTCGCCCAGATCCGGCAGCGTTTCTACCGGATTCATAACCATGTTGAAATTGGTAGCGGTTTAGGTTTGTCGATTGTAGATAAAGCCACCGAGCGCCTGGGTGGCACGCTGGAATTTTCGCAAAGTAGCAGTCTGGGCGGCCTGTGTGTACAAGTTAAATTTCCTGTGATCGAAGCCTGAGGGGATAGGCTTCAGTTTTTGTAGTTAAGGCTGTCTGATGTTAGTGAGTATAGGAGCAGCGGCTTTTCCCAATGATAGTTTTTGGCTAAACAGCGTATAGCCAATGACATTCATGCACCAGATCATCCAACCGGTCCACAGGTTATGACTCAGGAAATGCGCACCACGCATCATTTGCGCCCAGCCCATGGCGAAGCCTAAAATCACTGCTGCGATCAGGAAAAAATAAGCCCGCTTGCGGTTAGCAATCCGATAGACAAAATAACCAGCCATCAAGGCAAAACCGCTGGATGCATGTCCGCCGGGAAAACAGTGTCCGGCAGTAGCACTCAAATCCCACAAAATACCCTCATGGGTGGGAATGATCATATCCCAGGGGCAAGCATGCGCCGACTGGGATTTTAAAATGCCAATCGAGGCCGTGGTCAGCACCACCATGCTAAAGAAATAGCCAAATTCCCAGCGCCGTTGATGCCAGTTCTGCCATTTCAGTGAAGCCAGCCAACCGGCTAACAATGTTATGTACACCAGAATCAGCAGATTTTTGACATAGCGGTGATTGAGCTCGGCCAGTGCCCAGTGTTGCCGCAGGGGAAATTGTCCCTGATCGTCAATGAACGGATAAATCAGCTGTAAATCAATTGCTCCACCTACATCAAAAAAATTCCAGAGCATCAGAAAACTGAAAATCAGCAGCAATATTTGTGTCAGTAAAAACCGGGAATGCTCGGATATCATTTTAAATCTTCCATTTTTCTTGCTGTAGCAGGCGAGGGATCAAATCAAGTAACCCGCTAAAATAAGACCCCAGGTCACGGTAATTAAACTGAGTGCTACAAACTGGGCAGCGCTGCCCATATCCTTGGCATTTTTAGACAGTTCATGCTGCTCCATGGATATACGGTCTACCACCGCCTCAATCGCCGAGTTAAGCAATTCAACGATTAGCGCCAGCAGGCACACGGCCACCATCAGTGCTTGCTCAACCCGGCTCACCGGCATGACAAAGCTCAGAGGAATCAAAATCAGGTTGATGAGCAGGATTTGCCTGAAGGCCGCTTCATTTTGAAAAGCTGTTTTAAAGCCGGCCAAGGAATAACGGGTCGCATTCAGAATACGCTGTATTCCCGAGGTGCCTTTATAGGGTGAACGGTAGGAAGACATAGCTGTCATGAGTCAATAAAAGGAAACTCTAACTTAAGATTACAGGCTTAAAACTCTCTTAAAAAAAATGGTCTCTATGTGTTTTTTTAATAAAAATAATATTTAAATTTATGTGCAGAATTAAGAATTTTTTAAGTTTGGGCGTTTATCTTAAGTACTAAGTTATTTTTCGTGATGTGATCCACATGACCTGCGGCAGATTCGATCTTGAATCATTCTGTTAAGAACAAGAGAAAGTATTTATGCCTAATTTAACTGCAACAATTATGGATGCTACTTCTGGTATTGGTCAGGCTATTGCAAAGGTTCTGGGCCAAAACGGGGTCAATCTGGTTCTTGTTGGGCAGAATCAACAGATTCTGCAAAGAGTACATGACAATATAGCCCAATGTTATCCACAGCTAGAACTGGATTTAATTCATTGCAACTTTGCCGATCAGCAAAGCAGGGAAGGGCTGGTAAAAGCTCTTGCTACGCTGAATAAACCCATTCACTACTACATTAACAACATCAGTATCAGTGATTTCAAGCTATTTACACAGCAGCCACAAGAAATCATGGAACAAATGATGCTGATTAATGCAGTTTATCCAATGCAGCTGATACAAAAGATCCTGCCATTGATATCTATCAGTCCGCCTGGCCAGGTCATTAATGTAGGTTCAACCTTTGGCAGTATTGGCTATCCTGGATATGCGAGTTATTGTGCCAGCCAATTTGCCTTGCGTGGTGCAACCGAAGCACTAGCCCGTGAATACAGCAAAAGTTCAATCAGATTCAGATACTTTTCATTACGGGTTACCGAAACCAATATTCATCATTCAAATGCAATAGAAATGAATATCAGACTGGGAAAAAATATTGACAGTCCCGAATTTGTTGCTGAAGAACTGTATCAGTTTTTACATCGAGATTGTCAGTCGTATCAGGTCGGCTATCCTGAAAAAATTTCGATAGCTGTTAACCAGATTTTACCAGACTTAATATCAGCATCGATTAATAGAGAGTTACCAACGATTTGTGAATGTGCAGAAAAAGTTGCTAGTTTCTAACTGTGATTCACAGACTGAAGAAGCAGGATAGTAATATAGTTCCCTTAGAGTGGCAGGTATCAATCCCTCCTTGGATACCTGCTTTTTTTTAGAAAAATACTCAAAAATAAAGCTGCAAATTACAAGTCTTCCAAGTAGAAGATAGCTGAACCTATGATTAGTTGTATTGGATTTCACTTATATATTGATCCGAAGTCCACTTCATACTTTAATATTTATATCAATTTAACTCTAAACAAAAATATTTTTTTTATTGACCAGTTAACTCTTAAAATTAAAAAAACATTCAAAAATTAAAATGCCGGCATTGAGCCAGCATTTTAATTGAAGTGAGCTATTTAACCGGCTATAACACCGCCATCATTGCGCGTAATCACAACAGTTGCTGAACGTGGACGTGCGGTCTTGTTCGAACGATCTGATTGACTTGCAGGCCAGTTACTGGTTGGAGCATCAAAGGTTTTAGAATCTTCACCTGGATGCTGTACATTGATGAAAATGGCCTTATAGTCTGGTGTCATGGTTACCCCTGTGATTTCACACTCTTTTGGACCAGTCAAGAAGCGACGTAAATTTTCATCGGTTACTTTGGCACCCGCAATCGTCGCTTGACCATTAGAGGTTGTTGCTGGACCACCATCACCTACTTGTCCAGGCAGGGCAGCCAGCATCATACAGTTAGTGGTATCTGTATAAGCGCCGTCGTCAGTCTGAATCCAGAGTACGCCGCGAGGATCAAACCACATACCATCTGGTGAAGACAGATCATTATTATCATTTAAGCCCGACAGGTTGATATTGGCATCCATCGATGCTTCAGCACCGAACAGGTAGATATCCCATTCAAAGCTTTCTGATGCAGTGTTTTCTTCCTTAAAGCGAATAATATGGCCATTCACATTACCCTTACCGCCTTCAGGATCTGAGTAATTACGTGGGTTGGCAGCATCAACAGGTTGTGTTGAACTATTGCCACGGTTACTGTTATTAGTCAGGGTAACGTAGACTTCACCATTCTCCGGGTTAACGGCTACCCATTCAGGACGGTCCATCTTCGTCGCACCAACGGCATCGCCTGCCAAACGTGCAAAAGTTAAAACATCCGCATCAGAGCTAAAAGGATATACCGCATTTTCTGCAGTTAAACCATTTTTACCGTGAGCAAGTTCAATCCATTGACCAGTTCCATCTGCATTGAACTTGGCAACATAGAACTTACCGTTATTCATGTATTTGTCACCAGCACGGTAGCCGGTATTGATATCTTTTGGATCCCATTTTGCATCAGAGACAAATTTGTAAATGTATTCACCACGTGAGTCATCGCCCATGTAGAAGGCAAACTGTTCACCTTCAATCGCACGGCTAGCACGACAGTCTTCGTGAGCAAAACGGCCCAGTGCAGTACGTTTTACCGGATTTGCACTGTTATCAAATGGGTCAATTTCAACAATCCAGCCAAAGGTATTTGATGCATTACGATAGTCTTGACTTGCAGAGGCTTTGGTTACGTTAGCTGACCAGCGGTCATACATATCTTGTGATTCAACTCCAGCCTGAGCTGTTTCCCATGCATAACGTGAAGATTTATCTAAATAAACAATACGGTCTTGATCATCGCGTTCCGGAACTTTTTGTCCTTGTGCATCTAGAACATAAACAATACTATTTTTCTCATCACGTTTAACTGTACCATCGG
>NZ_DEZM01000062.1:0-1627 GCF_002364825.1 Acinetobacter sp. UBA3132
CCTCTAGACGATAGGGACGTTGCGAGGTGATAGCTATGTTAAGGACTAAGCTAAGCTTTGTCAAAAGGCTTTTTGCTAAAAATGAATTAACAGATTAAACATTAAACAAGAACAAAGGATTAACGTGATTTCTGATTTTAAACTAGCGTATCCATCAGTTTATAGCATCAGAAATCGACATTAAAACCTCAAATTCCCGTCACTTTACAGGAGTTTAAGCAGTGTGGATTTAATGGTCAGGTGTTTGGGATTCGGCCGGTTGACTGGCTGGAACCGTTTGTTCCGCAGGTGCTTCGGTTTTATCTTCACGGTTGACGATATAGAGGTACAGTGCGGAAGGTGCTAAAATCATTAAAACCAGTAAGATCTTTTTTAACATGACACAAATGCAAGAGATGAAATTGCAGTAATTATAGCCTAAGCAAATTAAAAAGAGCACCTGAGTGCTCTTTGTCCATGAGTTAGAATTTAAAAGTGATATCTGCGATAAATTGGCGGCCAATTTCAGAGTACAGTTTGCTTCCACTCACATATAAATTATTGCGGTTAGTAATATTATTTACCGTTAAGCCAAAAATCGCTGAATAATCTTTTGAAACTTTCCAATCATAGGTAGTGCGCACATCCCATG
Source organism: Acinetobacter sp. UBA3132 (assembly GCF_002364825.1). Classification (NCBI taxonomy): domain Bacteria; kingdom Pseudomonadati; phylum Pseudomonadota; class Gammaproteobacteria; order Moraxellales; family Moraxellaceae; genus Acinetobacter; species Acinetobacter sp. UBA3132. The sequence continues at coordinate 632 of NZ_DEZM01000062.1, forward strand.
TAAAACGAGGTTTTACATCTTGTAGCGTATAAGTATCGATTTTAACGCCATCATGCACCACTTTGTCAGCAGAGCTCGCTTCTAACACTTGCTCATAGGTGTCTTTATAGCTAAAGAAGTTGGAAATTTTTAAAGGAAGAGAATCAAAGCCAATATTCCACATGACACGTGCAGTAATCGGCTGGTTATAGTTTGATGCAGGACGGTCACCATAAGGCATGATTTTGCCATCATAGGAAATCAGCTCCTGAAGATCTTCTTCGGTAAAGTTTTTCGTATAATCTGGTGCGCTACGGTACACTTCCGAGTAATTGACTGCTAAGCCTAAATCATGTTGAGTGCCTTTAAATTTAAGTGGCTCAATCGTATTAAGTTCGAGTGTGACGGTATCATTTTCGCCATAACCGCTGTTATCAAACTCATAAGAATAAGTAAAATAGTCATTTGGAATATTAGTTCTATTACGGGTGATTTCATCATCATACTGACGATTCACCCATTTTAAGCTGAGATTGGTGTTTTTAAATTGGCTATTAAACCCAAGGACAAATTCATCTGCAAATGGGGTTTTAAGATCCTTGCGGCGTGTATCATTGGCTGAAACTTTTACTTCTTCAACCCATTCAGAATTTTGATCAGCACGGCTGATGTCAAAATCTAATGAGGTCAGATGTTGACGCAAGTCCGTCATATACGTTGGGGCATTATAGTAGCGGTTCCAACCTGAAGTCAGGGTTAATAATTTATTGGAAAAAGGCTGATAACTAATGCTGCTACGTGGTGCAAAGTTAAGATTGTTATTTGATTCATCATAATCAGCACGCACACCTAGACGGGTATTGAGGTTGTTCCAATGAATATTATCTTCTAGATACAAGGCTGCTTGATGATATTGACCAGCAAAGCTGCCTGCTTTGTATACATTACCCTTTTTAAAGTATTGGCCATCAAAGACCGTAGGGACTTTATTGTTCAGGAATACAGCCGTGGTATTTT
>NZ_DEZM01000062.1:1789-2394 GCF_002364825.1 Acinetobacter sp. UBA3132
ATCGCAGAGGGGATCATTGATTTGACATTGTTGACCTTTAAGATCAAACAAGTTTTGGGTTTTCCCTGATGTCACGCCATAGAAAGTTGAAAAATCTTTGGTACGTTCCCATTGTACATCATCATAATGATAGGTAAAACCGGCGCTGATTTGATGGTCGGTGTCTGCAAATTTAAAGTTATTAAATACCGCATCTAATCCATAATTCACAGAAGATTGTTTTAAATCAATATCTGCAGAGATGGCACCTTCCGATACTTTTTCAGTATTCGCCCAGTCTTTGCTCCCTGCTGCATACATCCAGTTTATGCCACGATCAGATGTTGATTCACGGGCATTGTCAATTTTTTGGTAATTGAGCTGGTGTATTAATTGTCCCCAATCTTGTTTTTGTTGCATCTCCGCGAAAATCAAAGCTGATTGATTATTGGTGCTGCTGTGAGAGTTACGACGTTTGTCTGCGTAAGTATTGTCTTCCAAATCACCTAAAGCGAAACCGAATTTCATACTGGTGTCTGCATTTGGATCGACATACAAGGTTCCGCCGACATTGGTATTACGTTTTTCTTGATCAATTTGTTTTGGTGCAGGTAAGCCACTTTCAA
>NZ_DEZM01000062.1:2507-3215 GCF_002364825.1 Acinetobacter sp. UBA3132
AGGAATTGCTGATTTACGTTGTGAAGCATAGAAATCGAAGCCATAGACCTCTGAAAGCTTAGCAAAAATATTGGCACTAACACCTTGGCGAACATACTCTTTTTGGTTTGACTGGGTTGATGCACCTTCAAAAAGTCCTTTGTCTGCATCGGTTTTTAAGTGGTAGTGGTTCCAGTCACTTTCTGTATAGTCATAAGTGATGCTACCATGGACTTTGCCAATTTTAGATTTAGGCGCACAGGTTTCTGCCTGAACCACACCACCGGTGAAGCCACCGTGTTTTGCACTAATGTTGCTGTCTAATACTTCTAAATTACACAATAAATCGGTGTTGATTGCCACACCTTGTGAACCGCCAGACACTGCACCGTAGTTGGTTGTTTCTGAACCAGCAGGGTCGAGGTTATTGCTGTTGCTGACGCCATTGACCACAAATTTATTATTAAATGATTGTGCACCATGAATCGAAATTTCAGCCGGTTTTAAATCAGCTTGTGAGCTGGCTGCCATATGTTCATTGCTAAACTGCACATTCGGATTTACTTTTAGAAAGTCAGTGATATTTTTAGAGCTATTCGGCGTTTTTTCTAAGTCTTCTTTTGAATAAATGGTTTTTCCAAATTCATTTTCTTGCTGAGCTTCAATAATAATCGTGTTGAACTTAACCGTAGCTTCATTAAGGATGGATTCTTGATAATTTGATTCTTC
>NZ_DEZM01000156.1:0-10147 GCF_002364825.1 Acinetobacter sp. UBA3132
CTTGAGCTTTTTTAGCGAATTCTGCTAATACTCTATTTTCAACTTTATAAGATATGTTTCCATTTTCATTAGTTTCAGCAACAATGCCTCTTACAAAATCCTCATAAGAATATGCCGGGTGGAATTGAACAATCTGATACTCCCCTTGGCTTATTTGTTCATCTTTATCAGCAAGTGTATTTCCTTTATGTGTAATTTCTTCAGCGAGCAATTTAGCTAAACGAGTCTTACCAGTCCCAGGAGGGCCTTGTAAAATGATCTGATGTTTAAATTTTATTAATTCAAGAGTCTTTACTTTTTTCTGATTGTCTATCACTTGTTTATACCATTTTTTTATTGAAATAGTCGTTGCTGTATTTTCATCCGCACATCGTGTTAACGTTTTATTGGGTGCAACATAAAATGCATATGATCTATCGTACCAATCCAAGATTTCAATTTTTCTTCGGCGTTTACACCATTCAAAATCTTCATCATCTTCAATGTACTCATAATCACCAGTCACTCTAGTCAAAGCAATAAAATTACCTCCACGTTTTACAGCAACGATATCCCCTTTCTTCATTTGTTTCTCAAATGCTACTTGTTGATTAGCCTTCTCTTCTTTCCAATCACCTAGACCTATTACCCCTCGCTCAATAAGCAAGTTTTTTTCCCTTCCCCAAGTAAGATCACTTGGGTGTAATTGCATGTGCCAATAATTCATATTTTCACTCAAATTAAAAAAACTAGCGTTCTCTATTCACTAACACATCATAAATAATATGCGCAAATTGCTTCATCTTCGCAGAATCACTCATCAACTCTGTCATTTGCTCCATATGCGCTGCATTACTGTCTAATACAGCATCATCAAGCGCCGTGTCAAACTCACCCAGCATGGCCTGTTCACGAGTGTTGGTATGAATCTGTTTCATCATTCGTGTGTTCTCAGACATCTTGTCAGCAATGGTCAGAGCATAGTTGATCATGTCTTTCTCTGTCAGATTGTCCGTCACAAACAGATCATTCATACGACTTAAAATCTGCGACAAAAAGTCTTCTTTCTTGTCTTTCGGCTTTGCAGTACCCAGTTCATTACCAGGCTCAAGTTTATGCTCGGTACTATCGGCTTTAAGCTGAATATCCTGTTGGCGTAACTTGGACAAACGGTAATGCGTCATTGCAACATTGCTTAGATCAATCTCATCCTCTTCGGCCACCTGTTCACGCAGTAATGGGCGCAAGTTACGGGCAAAAAGACTGAGCTTCTCCAACTCCTTGTCGTCATATTCCACGATCTGAGACATAAACTCATAGAAACGGGTAAAACTGCCTAAATCCTTTTTAAAGATTTCCAGTGCATCACGGGCTTTCTTCGCTTCAGCAAATTCGTTTTCCGCATTGGCAATTAGTACGGCGTCACCTGTCTGTTTACAGCGTTCTAAACGGTTCTTGGTGACATCATAATCATTCATGGCTGTCGTGTAGCGATGTTGCCAGCGTTGCATCGCAGGCTTACAGATATTGGCAAGTGCCGCATTGGGTTTGTTCTTGCTATAAAAAGCTTCTGTAAACTGCTCTACCTCAGTCATAAGGAAAATACCTGCTGATTTCAGCTTGTTGGCCAGATCGTACACTTGATCAGGATTGGACACATCTGCCAGTTCTGCTGTTTGGTAGTAAGGTTGGAAGGCATCCAGTATATCTTGCGGTTCATTAAAGAAATCCAGAACAAAGGTGCCAGTTTCTGCTTTACCCGGATAAGTACGATTCAAACGAGATAAGGTCTGTACGCATTCCACACCACCCAATTTCTTATCGACATACATTGCACACAGCTTCGGCTGGTCAAAGCCAGTCTGGAACTTGTTTGCCACTATCATCACCTGAAAATCATCGCTATCGAATGCCTTACGCATTTCACGACCTTTCAGGTTCGGGTTCATGTTACTTTCAGTGAATTTCTGCCCCAGTAAATGACTACTATCAGAATCGTTCTGGTTGAATTCTACCTCACCAGAGAATGCCACCATGGCTTGAATATTCTGGTATTTGTTCTCAGCAATGTATTTATCAAAAGCTTGTTTATAGCGCACCGCCTCTTTACGTGAACTGGTCACTAGCATGGCTTTGGCCTGACCACCCAATAAACCCATCACGTTCTTTTTAAAATGCTCAATAATCACGCCAACCTTTTGCGAGATATTATGGTCATGCAAGCGCACCCATTGGTTCAGCTTGATCTTGGCTTTCTTGGCATCAACGGTTGCATCTTTTTCTTCAATCTTCTGCTTGAGCTTATAGATGACTTTATAGTTGGTGTAGTTCTTCAATACATCCAGAATAAAGCCTTCTTCAATGGCCTGACGCATGGAATAGACATGGTAGGCTTCAGGCAAATTGGTCTTCGACGGCGGCATGGTTGGGTCAGGTAACCGACCAAACAGTTGTAAGGTTTTATCCTTTGGTGTTGCAGTAAAGGCATAGAAGCTTAGGTTTGCACTCCCCTTACGTGATGCCATCACGGCATCGAGTACATCTTCCGAAGAAAGCTGTTCATCTTCATCACGCTCTTCAATCATCAAAGTTTCTTTAAGCTGACGCGCCGTGGAACCGCTTTGGGATGAATGGGCTTCATCGGCAATCACGGCGTATTTACGCTCTTTTAAACTGGTGCTGTTTTCAATGGCACGTAGTACAAATGGGAAAGTCTGAATGGTCACGATAATAATCGGCTGAGCCATTTCCAAAGCTTTTGCCAGTTTCTCCGATTTGGAGCCATCGCCTTCCTTGTTGTTAATCCGTCCCACGACGCCATCTGCATGTTCAAACTGATAAATGGTGTCTTGTAGTTGCGCATCTAAAATGGTTCGGTCTGTCACCACAATGACGGAATCAAACATCTTTTTATTGTTAGCATCATATAGGCTAGAAAGCTGATGCGCCGTCCATGCAATTGAGTTAGATTTACCCGAACCTGCGCTGTGCTGAATCAGGTATTTCTGTCCCGTGCCTTCAGCTAATGAGTCCTCAACCAGTTTACTGACCACTTTCCACTGATGATAACGTGGGAAGATCAGGCTCTCTTTTTTGTATATACGACCTTCCCAGTCTTCCTTTTCTTCAATCTGAAGATGGATAAAGTTACCGACAATATTCAGCAAGCTATCAGGTGTGAGTACTTCATTCCATAAATAGCCTGTTGCATATTCATTTTGATTTTCAGGAATGTCATTGCCTGCACCCTGCTCTTTGGTGCCTTTGTTAAATGGCAGGAAATAGGTGCTATCACCATTCAAATGCGTCGCCATATAGACTTCATACTGATTGACGGCAAAATGCACCAATGCCCCGCGTTTAAACATCAGCAAGGGTTCAGGCTTATTGGTTTCAGGGTCTTTGGGCAATCGGGTTTTTCGGTACTGTGTCATGGCATTTTGCACAGCCTGTTTAAACTCGGACTTGAGTTCCATTGTTGCCACAGGAAAGCCATTGATAAACAGAGTCAGATCGATGCGCCATTTTTTGGCTTGTTTGCCTGTTGCCTCTAGTTCGGCTTTGCTGGCGTATGGGCTATAGACCAACTCAGGCACCACACGGCAGATGTTTTGCTGATAGCGTTGATTCAGTTCGGGGTTTAGACCATGTTCAGGTTTAAACTGACAGAATGAAAAGCGTGTACCACGGGTCTTGATGCCATGACGGAGTATGCCCAATGTGCCATAACTGCGGGATTCAACATCGGTGGCATTGATATCGGCTTTTTTAAGCTGAGCCACCACGGTATCTAGAAAATGACGTTCGGTATCATTCGGGAAGATGTTTTTAAATTTCTGCCACTCTTTGTCTTGGGTCTTTTGTACGAAGTCTAAAACATCCTGTTCATACAACGCTTTTTCACGGTTGTAGCCTATACCTGAACCAACAAGCCAGCCATGGCTTTGCATTTGCGCAATAATATCTTGCTGGAAGATAGTTTCTAAAGTTGCATCCGATCTCATGTTTCCCCTACCCCTAAATACCCAAATTTCTTTATTACGGTTCTATTTGCCAAACTGGATAGCTTTGCCAATCTTCAGGGAAGCCCATCGCTGTTTTTGATATGTTGTGATGTGTCAAAAGCAGATCAACCAGACGTTTACGCCATTTATGTTGCGGGGCGATTTTGTCCATGAAATAAAGCAGAAACACCAGACTATTATAAATTTTTCGATCTGATGCGTTGGTATTTTCAAAATTGCATTGCACCCGAAGCCCCATCGGCTTACTGCGTGGCTTGGCGATGGTTTTGGTGAATTTGCGGTTCCATAGTCTTGAATGATGAGCACAGGTATTTCTTAAGTAGACAAAATGCTGTAATAAGCCTTCAAACTGTTTTTCATCGCAATCAAAATGACTGGAAATGGCTTTACGTGTCTGAATCGGTGCCAAGAGCTGATACCATTTGGATAGTTGCCCGAAACTCATCACTTCGCAGGTTGCCCAGATTGGTGGTAATTCAGGATCATCATAGGTACGTTTATAGTGCTCGATAAAGACTTCGTCTGCTCGGTCTACTTCACCTGCAAGTGATTCTAATAATTTGTGCCATCTAAAGGCGGGTTTAAAGTATTGCCCTTGCAGATAGGCGTGACAACCATGCCGATGTGCCAATTCATAGGCAAAACGGGTACGAACGGCAACTTCCAGACGTTCTATGGCATCCAGGATGAGTAGTCTTAATTCACGATCAAAAACATATAACTCTAAAACCTGTTCAAAACTGGTCTCTGGTTTAAAGCAATGTGGTGAATGGCTGTATTCAAACGGAAGCCAGTAGGCACCTAAGCGATAATAATTGATTTGCTCTAGGTAAAATTGTGCATCTTGCTCATTTGCAAATTGCATACCACGCGCTTTTAATAGCTCAATTTGTTCAGCAAAGGTTTTGGCAGGCTTGTTAAAAGATTTCATAGATGGCCTGCCCGGATTGTTATATTTTTTAGGGCTCCAGAAACAAGTAACCCGACAGTTTGAGGATGCAATTGCTTGCCTAGCCTTGTCGGGTGTTGTTGAGCATATAGTGAATCATTGCAATTATTTATGCAATGATTTTTTGTATCTGCTTGATTCCACATTTGTTTGAGGCATCTGAGAATATTCATGCGCTAAACTCCGTTTTAGCCTCATTGGGGTGTTGCCAGTTGCTGACATTGATTTTGCCTGTGACCGCAGAAGAAATAAGGGCTGTACGGCGTTCTTGTAAAAGAGTGATTTGTAATTCTGCTTTTTCAGTTAATTCCGCATAAACCTTCATTTTCTTAGCAATAACTTGCGTAATTTCTTCTTGTTCTTTCAGTGAAGGTACAGGTATAAGGCTATTAGCTAAATATTCATGTTCAATACTTTCAACAGTTGCACCTTCTTTTGACCACTCTAAAAGCAATTGCGCCGTATTACCGTGAATCAAATTAGCGATATATTCAACTAGAACTCTTTTACCAAATTTCAGAGCTTTCATGTCCTGATTCATTGTCACCGGAACAGTATTAATGGCAATAGGAATTGTTCTTTGCAGAATCCCTGAACGTACCACCATCAGTAGACTATTTTGTTCCACAATATTGGTTGAGGATTCTTTTACTGCTTTTTCTGTAATGTAGTCTTGAGTTTCACTAATCCAAAAAGTTTTCATATCTTTTGGAGAAACCCAAGGAATATTTCCATCAGTCCAATAACTCAAATTATCTTTAGTTGGTGTACCGCCACCACTAAATGTACATAGATATTTTAATGGTACTAATTGCCAATGCTCAGGCACTTGCCCCAACCATTCCACCCCTGAATCCTTCATGTTTACATCAGGATTTAAACCTTTGGTCACTGCATGGCTAATCACCGCTTGACGCTTTTCTTTTAGCAATTCAATCAGCTTTTCTTGTTTGGCAATTAAGCTATCAATTTGTGCGGTTTCATGGTCGAGGAAGTCCACAATATTTTGAATATCATCAATCGACTTAGGTAAAGTAACTTTAATATCACCTACTGTGTCAGTATTCAGGTTTAATTGTGTACCCATTTTTCCAAGCCCTTTATAAGCCTGTTCACCTGCGAATACATAAAACAAAAACTTATTAGGGATTTTTAATTCAGGAAAATAAACAAAACCATCGTGAATACATGCCTTAATTTTATTAATACATGGTTTTCCTACCGTTCCTGCAATACTTAAAAATAATTCATTTGGTTCTAGCTTAACGCTTAATGAACTACCCAATTCAGACATAGTTTGAGGTGTATTTAATAAGTACGTATCTGAGGCTGAGACATCAGCAATCCTCACCCAAGCATATTCACCGTTATCATCAAAATATTTTGGATCATCAATCGGTCTTGGACTAGCTCCACGTTTTACTGAACTTAAATGCTTAATCTTAATGATGTCCCATTCTTTTGGTACATCCTCTAACCACTCAACCCCTGAATCTTTATACTCAGCATATTTCTCATATTTCGCCATTAAGAATGCACCTCTTGCAGAAGTGCCATAATTTCACGGCTGACCGCATCCAAATCCGTATCAATCTCGCTTAAATCACGTGGTGGTTCATAGACATAAAAATGACGGTTAAACGGAATCTCATAACCCACAATCCCAATCTCGCCATCTTGTGCATCACGCTTATCGGCATTGATCCATGCATCAGGCACATGCGGTTGCACCTCACGTTTAAAATAAGACTCGATTAAATCGGTGGTGCTGACACTTGGGTCAAGCGCAATGTTCTCTGCGTCACGCAAATCACCATCCTGCACAAACTCAACAACTTTGCCTTTATAAGCAAACTGACCATAAAGCGGATTTTCTGCGCCTTTCACCACTTTATTGATCACTGGTTCAGCATCCGCATTTTTCCAGGTGATGGCGTCAATAAATTGCTTCTTCTCTTTGCTCTCAAGCTTCACATTGGCATCTTTGAGTGCTTGTTTGAGGACATCATCAAAGGCATTAAAGTCATCACATTGCGCCGTACCAATTTTGGCTTGTAAGGCTTGGGCTTTATTGAATAACTGACGTTGTTCTAACCACAGTTTTGGTTCTAACACGGTCTTAATGTCTTTTTCTTTCAGCTCGCTAAATTCAGCTTTAATCAGCGCACGAATCTCGGCTTCATACTCCGTCAATTGACCATAACTGTCTGCTGTCCATGTTGCGCCGTATTGCTCATACAGCTTTTGCATCACCGCATTAAATGGCTTCGGTGCAAAACGTAAGGATGCTACAGCAGCATCACTCACCTGAGCCGATAAACGCAACGGACGCTCGATGGTCACACGGCGGTAGCCAAACTCGTAACTGTTAAAGATTTTGCTTGAGAAAGGCTTTTTCTGATCACTTTCACCATCATGGGCTAAGGTATCTACCGCTTCAAATGCGCCGTAGTTTTGGGTAATGGTACGGATTTCTTCATCGGTTAAATAATTACGCTTCGAGCCTAAAGACTTACGCATTTTTGAACTGAGGTTAGTAGCATTAATCAAATGTACTTTGCCTTTACGCTCAGCATCTTTCTTATTGCTCAGTACCCACACATAGGTCGCAATACCAGTGTTATAGAACATGTCGGTTGGTAGGGCGATAATCGCTTCTAACAAATCGGCTTCTAGGATATAGCGGCGGATTTCACTTTCACCACTACCTGCACTTCCGGTAAACAAAGGCGAACCATTCAGGATAATGCCGATACGACTACCCTGACCATTGCTGTCAGTATCACGCATCTTGCTAATCAGGTGCATCAGAAACAATAACGAACCATCGGACACACGTGGCAAGCCTGCACCGAAACGCCCTTCAAAGCCTTTTTGCTCATGCTCATCTTTGATCTCTTGTTCGATCTTCTTCCAGTCCACACCAAATGGAGGATTCGATAGCATGTAGTCAAATTTCTCATATGCCAGTTGGTCATTGGAGAGTGTATTACCGAGTTTAATATTACGCACATCCTGACCCTTGATCAGCATATCCGCTTTACAGATCGCATATGACTCTGGGTTGAGTTCCTGACCAAACACCCGCATTACCGCTTCAGGGTTATGCTCATAGACATATTCTGAACCCGAGGATAAAAATCCACCCGTACCCGCCGTGGGATCATATACGGTGCGGATAATGCCTTCTTTAGTCAAAGCATCATCATCTTTACCAAACACAATGCCTGTGGTTAAACGTACGATGTCACGTGGGGTAAAGTGTTCCCCTGCAGTTTCATTTGAGCTTTCAGCAAAACGACGGATCAGCTCTTCAAACACCAATCCCATTTCATGGTTGGATACGGCGCTGTAACTCAAGTCTGTAGAAGCAAACTTCTGCACGACTTTATAAAGTAAGTTGGCATCATCCAGTAGACCAATGAACTCATCAAACTTGAAGTGCTCAAAGATTTCACGGGCATCTTTAGAGAAGTTCTGGATGTAATTATTCAGGTTAGCACGAATATCCTTTTGACCAAGGCTACCCAAATCCAGTTCAGAGGTATTACAAAATGACAGTCCACCTGTTGCCTTGAGAAGCATTTTTTCTTTAGCTTCTTCTGGTAATGGTATTTGTTTTACTTTTTCATTCGCAGCAAGCACATCAGCTTTAGTTGGAGCTAATACACACTCAAGACGGCGCAGTAAGGTAAAGGGTAAAATCACACGCCCGTACTGGGATTGTTTAAAGTCCCCACGCAGTAAATCTGCCACCGACCAGATGAATGCTGCTACCTGTGAAAAATTATTATTTGTCATTAAAAATATACCGCTTGCCCAAGGGCTAAAAACTAGAAATTTACAGTGATGATTGTGCCTTACTCACATCAACAATTCTAGTAAATCATGGACTTGGTAATTCAACTTTGGATTGATTAACAACACCTAATCAAAGAGTTTGGATTGTTGAATATATTTAAGCAGTCGGTCAGTTCTCGGGTATATACGACAATCAAGCCCTAAATACTGGATATCCAGTGCTATAGTACGGAGAAGTTGGCGCCGTATTGCATATGAGGCTTTACAAATCCTTTGCCATAAAGATTGAGTAATCTGCAAGATACGAAGCGTTTTCTTCAAATTCTCTTGTTTTTGTTCCCGTTTTTTAATTTTTTGCACTTCTGCATTCTTGAAGTCATACCCTTTATCCATCAGAAAGTCAGTTAACAGATCTGACCATCGCATAAAGTTTTTGTTCACCATTGCAACCGTATACTCTTGCAGAATGAATCCATATTTTCTGGCAGTATGCTTATTTTTATCGGATGCCAACTGTGCAATATCCCAGATCGTTAGACCTGCGCCGTGGTCAATATCTTCGTGTAATTTTGTACTACTTTTCTCTTTTGCAAACCGATGTTTTATTAAGTAGTTAATGACCTTGGTGTCTAACTTATCCGTATCAGAAGCACAGTTCTTCAATTTGACACCGTACTTCCGATTAGGAGTTTTAATACCACTGAGCTTACACTTTGCAGACCATGCTTTATATAAATCTTTCTCAATATTGATCAATTCCTTGGCAGTATAAAACTGCTCTGAAATAACCAGAATATGCAGGTGTGGATGCCACCCAGATTTTTCAGAATAAGTGACTTCAAGTACCGTGATATGACCAACTTTAGAAAAGATTTTCCTCAACTTTCCTGCTCGCATTCCATCTATAAATTTTCCCTGAGCTACCTTTAGCTTTTCGAGTAGATCCATTAAACGATCTCTTAAGGAATGTGGAATTGTTAATGTCATCATATAAGCATACAAACCTAAGTCATTGATGACCTTTTGAAGCTCAATTAGTTCAACCTTTTTCTGTGCACCCAATCGAGCGACACAGGTTGGACATACCCAGCACTTCCTGCATTCCTCTATTTTGCTATACGTCACTTTTTTCGTGTCAGTTCGATATTGAATTTCAACATTTGCCTGTTTTGGTATTACAGCTTTTCCACACCTAACACTGCCATGCACAGGGTCAAACTTTTTAATTTCTCTTTGAATTATTTCTAGCAACCTGTACTTGAAACTACTGCCTGATTTACGCTTATCTGACACGGTTTCATAATCTGTTTTGTTGGATAACTTTCCTCTTTTAATATCTAAAGGGTTTCCACTTTTCTGGAGCATTTCCAAAGCAGCAGGTAGAGTAGATTGA